>JAJRYT010000231.1 GCA_024275635.1 Chloroflexota bacterium
CAAACCCACGCGGTCGAGTACGGTTTGGAAGCAATCTGTTAGGAATGTACAAAGTCGAGCTAAGGGTTCGTTCAAAATTAACTTTGCAGTTTGCTGGTAATTGGTAATTGAGTAATTGGGTAATTACCAGTTACCAATTACTTAGTTACAACTTCTCAAACGCCAAAGTTATAAACGAGCGCACCCTAAGTTAAGTTAATTACGAACGTCTCCTAACTATACCGATTTCGGGAACGCGCCTGCACGCCATTCACCGGAACCCGCCGCACGCCGCCATTAGGCATAGGTGGCCGCTGCCGGATGCGCGAATTTTGCTTACGCTGCGGCCGGGAATTTGAGCGTGGCGGGGACGGTTGGCGATCATCTAAAAAACCAGGCATATCCTCGCCAACCTGAGCCGCTGCCGGCACATTAGCGCGGGGCACGCGCCGCACTGGCTCCCGCTTTGGCGCCACCCGCGTAGGCATCGCCGGCGCCGGGCGCGCCGGCCGCGATCGTTGCTCGGCCAACCCCTGGCGGCTGAAGTCGAAAATATGCTCCCCGGCAACCGTAAATGCCCCAATAAACAAAATGCGGGTCAGCCAAACCAACACAGCCACAAAAATGGGGACAACTTGCAGCAATGTCTCCCGGCTCATCACCTCATTACCAAAGTTATGATTCAACAAGGTCAGGGAAACCGCCCACCAGGTCATGATGGCGTTCATCGTCGCCCCCAGCAGCCAGGCTCCCATCAAATACCACACCTCTTTTGGCTCATCAGCCCCTTTCTCAGGCGTAAACAGGCGGGCCAGCCCGGCAAAATCAATCGAACAAAAAGCAATAGCCAAAATACTGGCCCACTGCAGCCCGATAAACCGTACATCACCCAATAAGTTACGCAGCGCATATTGCGTCGTATCAAAATTGAACATCTCGAACGCCAGCAAGGCAACGGTCAAAATAATACCAATCACTGCCTTCCGAGAAAGCTTGATATCTGTATTCGCTAGATTAATTTCAAAACCATTTCCACTGTTAGTGAAAGTTTGTTCGTTACGCATGATGTCTCCTCTGCTTTGCTGACACGACTACCACCTGCCGGTAAATCGTGCAAACACACATCAATTCAGATAATTACCTTATACCTCGTGAGAGAGCCGGTGCAGGTTGCTCACACTGGCTCCAAAAGGAGGGAAGGGTATCGGAACATTCGTTCTGTTCAAATATTAGCACATGTGTTCTAATTTGTCAAGATCATGAAAATCATTTCGTCTCGTAATATCTTGTAACGACACTTTAGACAAAACACGTTATAGAATCACCCTCAAACATTGGCGTCAACCGCGCAAATAATAATGAGCGGCGATTCGCACTTTAGTCACTTTAGTCACTTCGCACTTGCGGTTTACCGCGTCTGCTATTTGCACTCGTATAGCAAATGCGCTAACTTCTTGAATTGACGAGCCATTATATTTTTCCTATTAGTTTCGCACCTTCTAGGTGGAAATATAATGCTCGTCATATTCACGACACTGGTAAAACCGTTTATTGTTCCACTGCCAGAGTCAGTGGTTTAAGCGTTTAATTAACAGAATGAAACAAGTTGTTCTTCGCCATCTTTTCACCGTGATGAGTTTAAGTTTGCTGCTGCTCACACTAACGCTTTCCGGTCTGGCTCGTTCGCAAACAGACACGGCCGTTCCCCACACCCTGCTCTATCCCACTATCAAACCAACCGGGTCTGGCGGCGGCGCAGCCGATTTACCCACCGACCGGATCACTGCCCAACAGACTGCCGTTATCCAGGCCAGAATCAAAGAGAACCTGGCGCTCCTGGCCGCTAATCACGCTCTGGAAACGGCTGTCACCCAAACCGTCACCTTCACCTGGCCGCTCAGCGCCGCCAACGGGCTGGCCGACTACGGCTATCATGGCGTTTCCGGTTTTGTAGATCATGACGGCCGTTACCCCAACTTTTTACTGGATTACAACTGCGGCAGCCGCACCTACGACACCATCTCCGGCTACAACCATCAGGGGACTGACTATTTTACCTGGCCTTTTCCCTGGCAAAAGATGGCCGACAACGCCGTCATTGCCATTGCCGCCGCCGATGGCACGATTGTGTGGAAACAAGACGGCAATGACGACCACAGCTGCTCCTTCAACAACAATGACTGGAACATGGTCTCTATCCGGCACAGCGACGGTTCCATCGCCTGGTATGGTCACCTCAAAAACGGCTCTGTCATCAGCAAAGGAATTGGCAGCACCGTTGCCGCCGGGGAATATTTGGGCGTTGTAGGTAGTTCAGGCAATTCGACCGGGCCGCATTTGCATCTGGAATTATATGACCCGGCATTCAACCTGCTTGATCCTTATCAAGGAAGCTGCAACCAGTTTAATGCCAATTCATGGTGGGCAGCGCAACGGCCGTATTACGATTCAGCCGTCAATAAACTTATGACCGGCAGCGCGCCCGTCTCCTTCCAAACCTGCCCTACGCCCGATATTGCCAACGAACAAAACAGCTTTGCCCCCGGCGCTACGCTCTACTTGACCGCCTTCTACCGCGACCAGCTTTCCACCCAAACCAGCGATTATGCCATCTACCAACCTGACAACACCCTATTTCAAAGCTGGTCTCACAGTAGCAATTTCCCCCACTACGCCGCCTCTTACTGGTGGTGGGCCTATGATTTGCCCGCCAACGCCCCCACCGGAACCTGGCGGTTTGAAGTCATCTTCAACGGGGCAACCTATGAGAAAACCTTTGCGGTCATCATCCCCAAATTTCTCACCGTCACATCGCCCACCGGCGGCGAATTCTGGCAGCCCGGTTCAACTTATACCATCACCTGGCAGGACAATATCACGGATGCGGTTTCGATTGATCTGTATCATGGGGGAACCCTGTCAGAAACGATCATCCCAACGGCGACAAATAGTGGATTTTACACCTGGACGATTCCCATCAGTACGGCCGTTCGCCTGGGTTACCAGATTCGGGCGACTGATTTGGGCGACACGGCCGTCTACGACAACAGCAGCCATTTCGCCATTGGCCGGCAGGAACAGTTTTCCTTCCTGTACTTACCTATCATTCACAAAGAATAGTTTCCAGAACCACCGGCCGCAAACAGCCAATTAGCAACCGTCTAAAATTCACTTTCTGAGACTGGGGATAGGAGATTGGAGACTAGAGACTGCTAGTCTCCCGCGGCCGTTTACCGCGCCAAACTCAAATCGGCAATCATCACCAGAAAGACAGTTTGTTCCAATTGATTATAGGTATCTGACGGCGCCTCGGCCCAGGCCACAACCTCCTGTCCATCTTCGACTCTGATCATGATGAACCCCCAGATGACACGGCCGTCTTCCCCCCGATAGCTAAAATTAGCCCGCTGCCACACCGCCCCGCCCAACAACATGGGAAAAGGATCCTCAGCCGTGAAATCAGCCATCCCCTCCCCGGCGTCCCGCAGCAGCGCCGCCAGCACGTCCGGCGTGGGCAAGGTAGCCGGTTGGGTTCGTAAAGCGATGAAGGTATAACGGCCGCTGCTAAACCGCTGCCAATCATTTACGGTCTGGTACACAAAATCGGCCGGCTGCGCCACTGTAAAGGCAGCCAAATCCACCTGCGCCCAGCGGCCCGGCGGCAGCCCTTCGCCAACGGGAACAAACTGCCAGCTCGACGCGATAGCGTTAACGGCCGTTATCGTTTCCGCTTCCCTGTCGGCCAACCCATCCACATCCACCACATACCCCGTTCCATCCCACACAAAAGCCAAAAAAATGCCGGTGCGCAGCCCATCATCGGCGTCATAGCCATACGCCACGCGCAAGCCGCCCCGTCCGGCGACCGCCGTCTCATCTTCAAACAGCAGATCAACCGGCCCAAATTGGGCTATAGTTTGCGCCTTCAATGCTGCCGCATCCATGCCCGGTTCCAGGTTGGGATACAGCGTAATCTGCACATTCGTCGCCGCCGGTCGGTCACTGGTGTAAAGGAGCGTGCCGGTGTAAATCGGCGCGTACCAGGTATCCGGGTAAAGGAATTGGAAGCCCAGGTAGGGGTCAAGGTAAGCCTCGTAGCCGGGCAGCAAGGCATCGTTGTCCACCCTGAGATCAGTGAGAGAGACGGCCGTTCCCCCAGCCACATTTTCCACCGAAAGGCCCAGAAAATAGCTCCCGCCCGGCAAAGGCCGCCAATCAAAATAAAGCTGTCCGGCCTCGTCAAAAACCAATTCCGGCCCCGGTTCGCGGATAATTTGATTCGCCTCATCCAGATACAAGCTGTAAACCTGAAACAAATCGCCCGGATGGGGTGTGATTTCAGCCGGGGCCGCGCCAGCGTCCGACTGCATCCCCCAAACGCGCGCCAACTCGCCGGATGCCTGGTTAAAAACGAGATTGGCTTCTACACTTGTCGTCGCCCCGGCGCGGCGGAAGCGGCCTTGTACAGAGTATAAACGGCCGTTTTCCAAAGCACCCACCGCCGCCGGCCGCATCACCACAAAATCACCATTATCCGCCGTATCAAACAAATACGTCACCCGCGTATCCCAGATGAAAAAATCCTCGTGGACGCCATCCCGCCATTCGCTGAGGCGGCTGCCATCGGGCAAAATAGCCGGTTCGGGGATAAGCGTATCCCATTCCAGCAGCCGCCGCCGTCCATCTTCCTCGTACCGCCCGCCCAACAAAACCACATCCTCAATCTCCCGGCCCACAAGCTGGAAATCGAGATAGGCCGGGTTTTGCACCCCGGCGGCATCACCGCGCGCGCTGGTCAGGTGGAGTTCCGGCGGCGGCAAAAGCGCGGTTCCCACGCGGTGATAGCTGTTCAAAAAAGCATCCCAGGCGGCGTTAGCGGTCACATCGGAATAGGTCGCATCATAAAACGCGGCCCGGCGGGGGAAGTAGATGGCCATGCCGCCGCTGTGAGTAAAGCCGCGGCCGTGTTCATTGGCGATGACGGCCGTTTCCACCCCCGCCATCACCCGCCTCGCCGCCGCGCTCACCGCCTCATCCGGGCTGCGCTGCGCCAAAATAGCGGCAAAGTGGCGCAAATCAATCGCCGCAAACCGGTCAAACGCATCGGCAAAAGCGCGGGCATACGTCTCCGCCCCGCTGCGAGCGTCCCCCACCGCGCTGGCAGTCCGGGCCGGATCAGCCATCAGCGCCGCCGCCAGGCTGCTCACGGCCGTCGTCACGCGCCCCATTTGGGATAAATCAACGGCCGACATAGTCACAAAATCATCGGGCGCGGCGTATGTGTAATGGTCCACAAAATCGGCCGCCATCTGCCGCGCCAACTGCGCCCCATCCATCCCCGGATCAGCCGCCAGACGCCCCAGAAGCGTCGCGTAATTCCACCCCTGCCCCGGCGTTAACGCTTCCGAGCCAACCGCATAATCAGCAAAGGGGGCAATGGTCTGAAACAGATCAAGCTGACCCATCAGGCAGGCGTCAAAACCGATCACGTCCAGCCTGTCTACGCCGGTTTGGGCCAACGTCTGCGCCAGCGCTCCGGCCAAATCGGGCAGGCTGATGAAGTCAGGATCGCCAAATTCGGCCGTGTCGCCGTCAAAAGCGATGCCGTTCCAACCGGCCCCGTGATCCCAAAGGATAAGCGCATAGCGGTTGGCCGGGTAGCGCGTGATTCCCCAAGTGATGAAATCGGCCAGGACGAGCGGATCGCCCATGTTGACTTCGCCTAACTGGGCCGCCGGTTCGGAACTGATAACCTCCGTTTCGCCGTCGCGCCGGATACGGTAACGGCGGGTTTCGGTCCAATCGCCGTCAACGGCCGTTTCGCCCACCGCCCGGTCAATTTGCACCAGCACATTCACCCGGTCACTGCTGCCGACGATCTCCATCTCGTTCACATCGCGCAGTCCGGCCCGTTCCAGGTTGTTGTCGGCGTTCATATAAACCAACACAGTCCAATCAGGCAGATCAGGATCATGGGTAGGCGTTGGTTGAGGTACGGCCGTTGCCGTCGGCGGCAGAACGGAGGTTGGCGACTGGGGGCTGGGAGCTGGCGGCTGGGGACTGGCGGCTGAAAACTGATCGGCGGACACGGGAACGGCCGTGATCGCCCGCGTCGGAGTCACGTCAGAGGGAAACTCACAAGCCGCCAGGGTAATGGCTAGAAAGAATACGGCAACAAATCGGCAAAACATAACCGATATTGTACCCGCACACAGGGACCATCTCCAAAATGCGCCAGCATTGCGTGTTGCGTGTTGTATATCGCGGCAGAGCCGCAATCAAAGATATCTGCCACGAATTTCACGAATTACACGAATTTAGACGGTTTTAATTCGTGTAATTCGTGAAATTCGTGGCAAAAAATTAACGCGCATAACGAACACACATTATGTGGACAAACCAAGTATTGCGTAAGGTCTTTCTGGATACGCAATACGCGATACGCAATACATCCTGTCAACCCCGCTAATTCCTGAAGAACCTCTTTTTCAGGATAAAGGCAGGGTGATGGTAAATGTCGCGCCCTGACCGGGGCTGGATTCGGCCTTGATTTTGCCCCCATGCGTTTTGATGATGGATCGGGCAATAGCCAACCCCAAACCAGACTCGCCATTATGGGTGCGGGATTCGTTGCCACGATAAAAGCGACTGAAGATGTGGGGCAAATCATCGGGGGCGATGCCGGAACCGTTGTCCTGGACGCGCAGGCGAAGGTGAGTGGGGTCAGCAACGGCCGTTAACACAATCTCCCCACCGGCAAGCGTATAACGAAACGCATTACTCACCAAATTGCCCAACACCTGCGCCATCCGATCCGGATCAACGTTAATCAAAGGTAAATCAGACGCCGCCCGAACCGTCAGGGCAATACTTTGCTGCTGTGCTTGAACCTGGTATGCCTCGGCAATACGTGCCAGTAATTCCTGAGGCGCAATCTCCCGGCGGGTCAGCGGCAGCTCTCCGGCATCAGCCAAAGATAATGTACGCAGGTCGTCAATCAGGCGACTGAGATGCTGCGTCTCCTTATGCATAATGCGGTACATCTCCGGCGAGCCTTGCAGCTTACCGTCGGTCAACGATTCCGTGTAGCCCATGAGGACGGTGAGCGGCGTGCGTAAATCATGGGCAATGTCGGCCGTCATCTGGCGGCGCAGCTGCACTGAATCGGCCAAATCAGCGCTCATCTGGTTAAACGAGGCGGCCAATTCACCCAATTCATCTTGTGTGCGCACCGGCACTTGATGGCCTAAATCCCCCTGGGCAACGATCTGGGTAGCATCAGTCAGCTCCCGCACAGGGCGTGAAATTGTGCGCGCCAGCAAAGCGCCCAACAAGAGGGCGATAACTATCGCGCCCAATGCGCCATAAAAGGCGGCATTATTGACATTTTGCAAAAATATGGCTTCAGGTGATCCGGCGCCCTGAGGAATTCTATTCCGGAGGGTGTCAAATATCAGGTAGCCAATGGTGACGCCGTCCACCTCAATGGGCACATCCCGCGAACTGGCGCGCTGTGCTACCCGTTCTCCGGCATGATAACGCAGGCCGCCATAGACAACAATTCGATTTTCATCCAGGAGCGCTATGGGCGCAAACTGGCGGTCGGGCGACATGCCCATGGGTCTGTCTCGACTGCGTACCAGGATAGCGCCAATGCCTTCCCAGCTGCCCGTTTGCGCGTAGTAGTTGGATAATTCGTTGAGCAAATCAGTCTCGAAACGGCTCAGAACGAATTGGTCAAACTCGCGTTCAGTTTGCCGGCGCACAAATGATGTGACGAGAACGATGCTGATGACCCCGACGAAAAGGAAGGCAAGGGTGAGTTTTAGGGAAAGGGAGCGCATAAGCTTGATTAACTTTTACCGGCAAACCGGTAGCCGAAGCCGTAGACGGTTTCGATGTAGCGGGGGTTGCCGGGGTCAGGTTCGATTTTGGTGCGTAAATTGCGGATGTGAACGTCTATGGTGCGCTCATACCCTTCGAAGGCGGTTCCTTGCAGGCGGTCGAGCAGGTCGAGGCGGGAGAAGGCCCGTCCAGGTGATGACACGAGGGTAGCTAACAGGTCGAATTCGGAAGGGGTTAAGTCTATAACTTTGTCGGCGACGGTGACGAGACGGCCGTTTCTATCCACCACAATATCTGCCGCCCGCAAAACATCTGGCGGCGCTGTTTCCTTACTCGCTCGCCGTAACACCGCCCGTACCCGCGCCGTCAGCTCGCGCATACTAAACGGCTTGGTTACGTAATCGTCCGCACCCAATTCCAGACCCAACACCTTGTCGTTCTCTTCCAATTTTGCCGTCAGAATGATGGTGGGCGTGTCCGCTTCCCGGCTGTGGACGCGCATAAATTCATAGCCGCCCATCTCCGGCATCATCAAGTCCAGGAGAACCAGGTCGGGTTTTTGTTCACGGGCCAGGAAGAGGGCGTCACGGCCGTTAACGGCCGTGACCACGTGAAACCCTTCCTGCTCCAGGTACGACTTCAACAATACCCGCAATTCTTCTTTGTCATCCACGACCAAAATCGTCTTGGCCATAACTGCCTCACAGTTGATTGAGATGCAACCATCTTACGACGCCTTGACGGTAAAATCAATAAAAGACCTGCGAGGTTTATCAAAACCTCGCAGGTCTGAAATCTAGTTACCGCCTGTGGTCTAATCGGAATCAGGCATTGCTGTTAGCCGTGTTTTCCGGGGCAGCGCCGGGGAATCCAGGGAATCCGCCGCCGCGGGGGCCGCCGTCACGGGGGCCGCCGCGCATCCCGCCATGACCTTGTCCACCGCGACCGCCAAACCCGCCGGGGCCGTCGGGGCCGTCGAATCCACGCGGGCCAAAGTTATTCGCGCCGCTCAGGATTTGGTCAGCCTGCGCCTGGGTAATGTCGCCATTGTTAAGCGCCTGCTGGACGGCGTCTTCAAAAGCGGCCTGTTGGACGGCGCGCAAGGCTTCGAAATCCATGTAGCTGTTTACAGCGCGGCGGGCGTTCATGAGGTCGGCTTGTTCCTGTGTCAGGACGCCGGCTTCAACCATTTCAGCTAGTTTGGCGGCATGAACTTCGTCTTGGGCTGCCTGCAATGTTTCCACACTGATACCCAGCGCATCGGCCAAAAATTCTTCGTGGTTGGGTCCCATGGCCCCGCCATGCCCGCGCCGCCCGCCATGCTGGGCCATCTGGTCAGCCTGCTCCTGGGTAATCAGCCCGTCGGCGATGGCCTGATCCAGAGCGGCCTGCGCCGCCGTTTCTTGCGCGGCCTGCAGATCTTCCACGCTGATACCTAACGCATCAGCCAGCAGTTCTTCCTGGGAAGCGAGGTCGGGGCGTTGGCCATTAAAGTTGGGACGGCCGTTACCATTCCGATTCCCTGGTGCAAAGGGAGGCGGTGGCAGTTGGCCGCCATCCTCGGCCGCCGGGGGTGTTACCACCGGGTCGCCACCAGTCTGAGCAAAAGCGGCCGTGACGCCAACAGCGAGGATCAAAACCATTACCGTGCCTATCATAATACGCGACCATTTTTTTTGTGTATCCATTCCAATAATCTCCTATAACTATGTGCGCTGCGAGCGCCGGTTAACTTTACTGGTCATAGCATACAGAAAGGTTGTTCAGGAATTGTTAAGAAGCGATTGGGAAGATATTTAGGATTGATTGGAGCAAGATGAGACAACCAAAAACGCCCTGCCATTTGTCTGGCAGGGCGTTCTCTACTCTCTTTATACCCTCGTTCCGCGTGGAACGACCTGTTAGACGCTCCGCATCAAAGCGCTACATTAAAGCCTGCCGCACCACATCCAATTTCCCGGCCGAAAGCAGTTTGTGGCTTTTGTGGACGATAAAATCGGCGTAAGCAGGAACGAATATTTTACCTGGCTTGCGAAAATCGAACCCATCTGGGTGATCACGGAAATATTCCCGGTGAACGCGCGTCCAGACGAGACGGCCGTCTGTGTCAATATTCACCTTCGTCACTCCCAGTGGAACGGCTTTGGCAAACTCATCCACATCCACGCCCTTTGCCGATGGATCCAGCGCGCCGCCGGCCGCATTGATCCGTTTTACTTCCTCCTGCGGCACTGAGCTTGAGCCGTGCATGACCAGCGGGAAACCGGGCAAATTAGCCTGAATCGCCGCCATGCGGTCGAAATGCAGTCCCTGACCGCCCATAAACTTATACGCGCCATGGCTAGTTCCAATCGCCACGGCCAGGCTGTCGCAGCCCGTCCGTTCCACAAACACTTTGGCCTCATCCGGATCCGTCAACAGCGCATTCTTTTCGTCAACGGCAATATCCTCTTCCACGCCGCCCAGCATTCCCAATTCCGCTTCCACACTGATGCCCTTGGCGTGCGCCCGCTCCACAACCCGCTTTGTGATGGTGACGTTTTCCTCAAATGGTTCGTGGGAAGCGTCGATCATCACCGAACTGTAAAAACCGGAATCAATGCAGTCGTAGCAGGTCTGCTCGTCGCCGTGATCCAGATGAACGGCAAAAATCGCTTCCGGGTACAACTGTTCCGCCGCCCGGATGATGTTTTCCAGCATAATCGGGTTGGCGTAATTGCGCGCGCCCCGCGAGATTTGCACAATGAACGGGGCCTGCGCCTTGATGTGTCCTTCAAATAATCCCAGAGCCTGTTCCATGTTGTTAATGTTGTAAGCGCCAACGGCGAACTTGCCGTAAGCAATTTTGAATAGTTGGTCGGTTGTTACAATCATTTGGTCTCCTTGTAAATAAACCTCCGGGAGGCTTCTTCAACGGCCTCGGCAATACCCGAAGCCTCCCGGAGGCTGTTTCCTATTTTTCAAGCGCTTCACGAAAGGCGCGGATATTTTCCGTAATTGTTCCTGGCCCGCCAAAAATGGCGCTGCCGGCGACGATGACGTTGGCTCCGGCGGCGGCGACTTCGGCCACGTTATAGGTCTTGACGCCGCCGTCTACTTCGAGATCAGCCGTAGAACCGAGATCGTCCAACATTTCACGTAATCGGCGAATTTTATCTGTGCTGCCGGGGATGTAGGATTGGCTGCCGAAGCCGGGGTTGACGGACATGATAAGCGCCAGGTCTACATCGGGCAGGATTTCTTCTAAGGCGGACAGGGGGGTGGCAGGATTCAGAGTGACGCCAGGCCTGACGCCTTGTTCACGGATAGCCTGCACGACGCGGTGTAAATGGGTGGCGGCCTCGACGTGAACGGTGATGATGTCGGCCCCGGCCTGGGCGAAGGCAGCGATGTAGCGATCGGGGTTTTCGATCATTAAATGAACGTCGAGGCGGGTAGCGGCGCTGGCTAACGGCCGTAACGCCTTCACAATCAATGGCCCAATCGTAATGTTGGGGACAAAGTGGCCGTCCATCACATCAATATGGATATGTTCAGCCCCGGCCGTTATGGCTTCTGTAACCTGTTCGCCCAACCGAGCAAAATCGGCCGCCAGAATGGAAGGAGCCAGCTTGATCTTTTGCATATATTATTTCCTGTTTGAATAACGACTCAGCTCGACTTTGTACAAAATTCGAAATCAGAAATATTTCCAGATAATTTTGTAACCAGAGTGAGAATCTGATTTTAGTCAATGCAACTTTACTCGAGTACGAATATTTGAACATCGCATAAAAAGAGTGACATGCAA
>JAJRYT010000232.1 GCA_024275635.1 Chloroflexota bacterium
GCATGTCACTCTTTTTATGCGATGTTCAAATATTCGTACTCGAGTAAAGTTGCATTGACTAAAATCAGATTCTCACTCTGGTTACAAAATTATCTGGAAATATTTCTGATTTCGAATTTTGTACAAAGTCGAGCTAAGAGAATTCGTGCCATTCGTGTCAAAAAATTAACCATCCGGTGAACCAACCACGCGAAATCCCAGAGACCTAAAAAATACGACGCAGCGTTATACAGAGGAGACGCGGAGTTACGCGGAGAGAGAAGAAGGGAGATAATGGCACATAATTCGTTACGCTTGTATTCATGCCTGATTTGATCTACAATGCTTTTGCTTACCATAAAATAGGTAAAAGGAGTATTTGTGATGAATATCCGATGTTCTTACTGCCGTAACTCGTTTAATTTAGGTCGTGATTTTATTGCCCATGCGGTTGCCGAGGCTGACGAAAAACGGCAAAAACATGTCGGGGTGGAGTGTATCAAATGCCGTAAGATGATCAAAGTGCCGGTGAAGCAGATGCGGCGGTTTGTGCCGCGCCAGGAAGCGGCCGCGGAGGAGGAAGAGGTTCAGGCTTAGATGGCCCCGGTGTACAGCTTGTGTTCTTGAATGTAGTCGAGAACGGCCGTTGTTACCAAATAGCGTACTGAGTGACCGCTCCGGTTCCAGCCGCGAATGCCGCTGGATGAGATGGACATGATTGGCCCCTTGATGAGATCAACGGCCGTTTCTATACCAGGAACGGCCGTTTTTAATGCCGGCCAATCAATTTTCACGCCGGGCCGAGGGTAAATCGCCAACCGGCATTGGGCGATAATTCTTTCTGGTTCTTGCCAGGTAGGCAGGTCATGCAGCGAATCTGCGCCGATTAAAAACCAGAGTTGGGAATCAGGGTAAGCTTGATGAATGAGAGGGAGCAGCGAGTGGGTTGTGTGGGGGAGCGGTCGGGCTGTATCGGTCATATTCAGAACAAAATCGGGATTATCAGCGATGGCTAGTTGAGTCATAGCCAGGCGGTGGGAAATGGCCGTAACCAACCGATCCTGCTTGTGCGGCGGATCCCCCACCGGCAAAAACAAAATCTGGTCTAACTGCAACTGTTCCCGCGCCGTCTCTGCCACCCATAAATGCCCCAGATGCGGCGGGTCAAACGTGCCGCCCAACAGCCCTATTCTTCGCCCCACTCCAACTCCTCAGCGCCGATGTAAACCATATCGCCTGGTTTTACGCCTGCTTTAGCTAATGCCTGTGTAATTCCCATTCCTTCCAGAATTTTTTGGAAGCGAACTAGCGTGGCGTCAAACTCGAAATAAGTCATTGCGGCAATTCGCTCAATTTTACGGCCGTTAACGCGCCAGCCCGCTCCTTCCCGTTCGATGGCGAACGCGTCCTCTTCCTCTTCTGGTTGGATGATGACCGTATCTTCCCGTTCAACGGCCAGCTGCGGCGCGTCATCCAACATTTTCTTAACCCGGTATAGCATCTCGCGCACACCCTGGCCCGTCACGGCTGAAATCGCGCAAAATGGATAACCAGCCTTCTCAATCTCTTCGGCGATAATCGGTTCCCAGGCCACGGCGTCTGGCAAGTCCAGCTTATTGAGGACAACAAGCTGCGGCCGTGTCTCCAAAGCAATGTCATAAAACGCCAACTCCTGGTTAATCATTGCCCAATCTTCCAACGGGTCCGAGGCGGCGCCGTCAATCAGGTGAATGAGCGCCCGCGTTCGTTCCACGTGACGCAAAAAATCATGGCCCAGCCCCACGCCGTCGGCTGCGCCTTCAATCAAGCCGGGGATGTCGGCCAGCGTCATCGTTTCATATTCATCCAGCATGACGACGCCCAGGCTGGGTTGCAAGGTGGTGAACGGATAATTAGCGATTTTGGGTTTGGCAGCGCTGACAGATGACAATAAAGTGGATTTCCCAGCATTGGGAACGCCCACAATGCCCACATCGGCGATAAGCTTAAGTTCCAATTCCAACCACATTTCGCTTCCCGGCTCGCCGCGATAGGCGATGCGGGGCGCTTGATTGACGCTGGAGGCAAAGTGGATGTTGCCGCGCCCACCACGCCCGCCGCGCAAGATGACCACTTCCTGGCCCGCTTCAGTCAAATCGGCCAATTGGCGGCCGGTTTTCGCATCGCGGATGATGGTTCCTGCCGGCAGTTCCAAACGCAGCGATTCGCCGTTGGCCCCGGTGCGTCGTTTTGTATTGCCGTGTTTACCGTCTCCAGCCCGAAAATGATTGCCGCGATGGTAGCGGATGAGGCTGTTGTCATTGACATTGACAACAAAGGTAATGTCGCCGCCCTGACCGCCGTCGCCGCCGTCTGGCCCGCCTAAAGGTACGTGTTTCTCGCGGCGGAAGCCAATCATGCCATCGCCGCCATTGCCGCTTCTAATGTAGATTTTTGCTCTATCGTAAAACATAGTTAAGGTTTGCCAGTCTGCAAGCTGCTGGGATCATTTCTCGCTCACTTCAGTAATGAACGTAATTTAGCTAATCGGGGGTCAAATTCGTCGTTTGTGCAACCGCAGTCGGCTTTGTTGAGATTTTGGCCGCAGACTATGCACAAGCCTTGGCAGTCGGGGCGGCATAGAGGCTGCATGGGGGTTTCCAGCAGACTGATTTCGCGGACTAAAGGACTCAGGTCAATGAAGCCAGTTTCACCTTCAAAAGTATAGGCGTCTTCGTTGTCGGGCGCGGTTTCGGGCGGGTAGTAGAAAAGTTCATCTAGCTGGAGGGTGATGGGAACCAGGGCCTCTTCCAAGCAGCGAACGCAGTCGGTGTGGATGGCGGTTTGGAAACGGCCGTTTACATAGACCCCTTCCGAAGTTCGCGTCGCCGTAAACTTGCCTTGCAATGGCGTCAGCGTGACATCATTACCAACCTGAATCGTTGGATAACTAATCTCATTGATACGGTTGGTTCCCAGCGGCGCTTCCAGCAGAAATCCGAAGTTAAATCGTAGTCGTGAATGATTTGTATGATTCATAAATCTCTCAATTAGTCAAAATGAATGGATGAGTATAGCATATCCACTGTAAAAAACGTAAAAGGGAAGTAACTTTGCAACCTTGCACACAAGGAGATGAGGATGAAGTTATTGGTAGCAACACACAATCAAGGAAAAGTGACCGAGTTTGCCGAGATGTTAGCTGATTTGGCGATTGAGTGGCTGAGTTTAGATGAAGTTGGCGTGACGGCCAACGTGGCCGAAACGGGGACAACCTTCCGCGAAAATGCCATCATAAAAGCGACGGCTTACGCTGAAGCCACTGGTTTGCTTACCCTGGCCGATGATTCCGGGCTGGAAGTGGACGCTTTGCATGGACAGCCTGGTCTTTACACGGCGCGTTACGGCGGCGCCGGGTTGACCCATGTTGCTCGTTACCAATTACTGCTGCAAAATTTACGTGATGTGTCCTGGGAAAAGCGTACGGCCCGTTTTCGCGCTGTGATTGCTTTAGTTGCCCCGGATGGAACTTTATTAGGCACAGCAGATGGCGTTTGTGAAGGAACGATTGCCACTGAACCGGCCGGCGAAGGTGGTTTTGGCTATGACCCGGTTTTCTTCTTGCCAGGTAGGGGAATGACGATGGCGGAGGTGGGAACGGCCGTTAAACACCAAATCAGCCACCGCGGTCAGGCCATGCAGGCGATTGAACCATTACTACGACGCACGTTAAGGGAACAGTAGCGATTGGGTAATTACTCAACTACCCAATTACCCAATTGCCCATCACTTCAGCCCAGCCGGTGTCGTGAGATGAATGCTGTTAATAACCTGCTCAAAAGTGGGCCGCATCGTTTCCGCAGCCGGTTCCAGTGAAGCGGCCGACACCAGCGCCATATACTCATCATTCATGATGACTGCCAAAATTGTGACTAGATTTTTACCTTCTTCTGAGGAGCGAGAAACCATCATCGCCGCTGGCTGTCCGTCAACGGTGAATGATTGTGGCGGTTCAAGGCCCAGGTATGACTGCCCTTCACGTTCTAACAACTGCTTATAAACACCCAATATCTGCAAAGCATCGGCATCGGTAAACTGCTGTTTGGTTTGTAAATTGAAAATGCCTAATTCACCGGGAATAACCAGGACAAACCCATTGTCACCCAGGTCGGCCAGGGAATCGCCGTCAATGACATCCTGGCTGGAGGCGACAGTCAACCCGCCAAACGCATTGTGAACCACCCAATCTTCGGGATAGGCAAGGGAGATGCCAAGTTCATCGTTTGTATACGGGATGTAGTTTATGTTTGCTTGAATGGGTTCCTCTTTTTTTGTGCAGCCAAACAAAAAGAGCAGCAAGATGATAGGCGTCATAAAGAAAACAGAGCGTTTTGTTGTTTGTGTCATATTTTGTCTCGTAGTTTTATAGATAATGTTTGGAGATCGGTGTCGAGGCTTGAGATGGTCTCTTCCCAGCTTAAACCGCGCTGGAGACCTGCGAGGTTTTAACACGTTATTCGCCTGATTTACCGTTGGTCGAAACCCCGCAGGTCTTTAGGGTTCGTTCAAAATTAACTTTGTAGTTTGCTGGTAATTGGTAACTGGTAATTACTCAATTACCAGTTACCAATTACTTGGCTACAACTTTTCAAACGCCAAAGTTATAAACGAACGCACCCTTAGCTCGACTTTATACATTCCTAACAGATTGCTTCCAAACCGTACTCGACCGCGTGGGTTTGTATTCAAATAATATTTGCATGTCACTCTTTTTATGCGATGTTCAAATATTCGTACTCGAGTAAAGTTGCATTGACTA
>JAJRYT010000027.1 GCA_024275635.1 Chloroflexota bacterium
ATGGTTCAAAATTGACTAAATGATCTTTACAGTCTTGGGCGACCACAAGGGTCGCCCCTACGATTCGCCTCCTGTAGGGGCGACCTTTATGGTCGCCCAGTATGACGCAAACTGTAAAGCAAATCAATCTCACTTTGAACCGTGTCTAAAACTGTAAAAAGCCAGGTCGACTGCCTTGATCTACGCGACCACGAACTTCGAGGATAAGGAGGTGGGCGGCCGACAGGTAATCAGATCAACTGTTTCTTAGCCGCGAGTGCATAAAAATCAATGCAATCCACCCCCTGTTATTTTGGCAGGGGGTTTTCGTTTTAAATAAATTGGAGAAGACATATCATGAAGCAAAATAAAACCAGCCTGTGGCTGATAGTTGTACTCTTACTGGGTTTATTGTTGAGCGCTTGCTCATCCGGGACAGCGCCTGAAGCGGAAACGGCCGTTCCCGAAGCAACCGTTGAAATTGCCGCTACTGAGGTAGTAGAACCCACCGCAGAACCAACGGCCGTTCCCGAACCCGCTGGTATTTCCCTCACCGATGGTTTGGGCAATCTGATTGAATTAGATCGACCGGCGCAGAAAATCATTTCATTGGCGCCGTCCAATACCGAGATTTTGTTTGCGGTTGGGGCGGGCAGCCAGCTCGTTGGTCGTGATTCGGTATCCGATTACCCGGAAGCGGCGCTGGCCGTAACTGATATTGGCGGCGGCTTTGGCGAACTGGATGTGGAGACAATCATTTCTCTGGCTCCCGATCTGGTATTGGCGGCCGACATCACCCCGCCGGAACAAGTCGAAGCGTTGGCTGAGGTGGGGCTGACTGTATTTGCTTTGCCTAATCCGGTTGATTTGGACGGCCTGTACGCCAACCTGAACACGGTGGCGCAGTTAACTGGACACGAAGAAGAGACCGATCTATTGTTAGCGGAGTTAAAGGCGCGGGTAACGGCCGTGTCCGAAACAGTAGCCGCCGCTGAAGAGACCCCCCTGGTCTTCTACGAGATTGACAGCACCGACGCCAACGCCCCCTGGACATCCGGCGCAGGCACTTTTGTCGATACCCTCATCAGCATGAGCGGCGGCGAGAATGTGGGCGCGGTGTTGGAAGGCGCCTGGGCGCAAATCAGCATTGAAGAACTCATCACCCAGGACCCGGACATCATCATTATGGGCGACTACACCTGGGGCGGCGTCACCCCGGAGGATGTGGCTGCCAGAGAGAGTTGGGGTAACTTAACGGCCGTGCAAAACGGAACCGTCTACACTTTCGACGACAACCTCGTCACCCGCCCTGGCCCCCGTCTCGTCGATGGCCTGGAAGCGATGGCCGCCTTGCTGCACCCGGAATTGTTTGAATAAGAGTGGCAGAGGGGCAAAGTGGCAGAGTTGCAGAGTGGCAAAGTACCTCGCAACCCTGCAACCTTGCAACTTTGCAACCCTGCAACTATGAAAAATATTCATTTCCATCCCTACGCCATTAACCTGCTCTTGCTGCTGCTGGCGTTCATTGCCAG
>JAJRYT010000233.1 GCA_024275635.1 Chloroflexota bacterium
GAAGCGGCTTTTGCGGTTGCCAACGGCCGTTACCGCCATTATTGGAAAACTCTGCATGTCACCCCCAACGTCGCCTCCCGCCTCAGCGAAGCATACACCTGGTTGGGGATTGATTTGACCCCCGGTTTTCACGAATTGGTACGCGCCGTCGAGTTCATGGAAGTGGAAATCTCGCCCGATTTTTTGCCCGGCGTACATGAAATATTGGCGGCGTTGGCGCAAAGCTACAAACTGGGCATCATTTCCGACACTATCCACACGCCGGGGCGTGGATTGCGCCAAATTTTGCAACGAGAAGGATTGCTGTCATACTTTAGCCATTGGGTCTTTTCCGACGAGGCGGGCGCGGCTAAACCCGACCCGACCGTCTTTGAGAAAGCGGCCGTTGGGCTGGATGTCGCCTATGATGAACTTGTCCATGTCGGCGACCGCGAGAGCAACGACATTGCCGGCCCGCTGGCGATGGGAATGAAGGCAGTCCTCATCACGGCCGCTGTTGACAGAGACAGTAAGAACACGGAGGCAACGGCCGTTTGCGCCAGCTTTACGGAATTACCCGCGATTATCGAACAGATTCAGTAGATCTAAAATCGGCCACGAATTGCATAAATTTCACGAATTAAGAACTTCTTCTTCGTGTAATCCGTGTAATTCGTGGCGAAAATCTTGATCTGCCCACATTAAATGAAGGAACACACATGACAATTGAAACCCCTCTCAAATTTTGTATTGTAAACGGCTACCCCAAGCGCAGCCGGGATGTCCTTGACGCCACCAACGTCACCCAGGCGCATGATCTGTACCTCATGTTTCTGCGTAAAATGCTGCCTAACAGCGCGTTCGATCTCCTGTTCATCGCCGACCCGGAGGTAGACATGCCCACGGCCGAGGAAATCTCCGCCTACGACGGCATCATCTGGACCGGCTCCAACCTGACCATCTACCATGAAGATGAGGAAGTGACCCGCCAGATTGAATACTGCCGCGCCGTTTTTGAGGCTGGCGTACCCCAGTACGGCAGTTGTTGGGCAGCGCAGATGGCGGCCATGGCGTCCGGCGGGGAATGTCGTAAAAATCCAAACGGCCGTGAATGGTCAATCGCCCGCGACATCACCCTCACCGAAGCCGGTAAAAACCACCCCATGTACAACGGCAAACAGCCCCAATTCGACGGCTTCATCATGCACCTGGATGAAGTATGCGCGATACCCGAATCGGCAACGATCTTAGCCACCAATGGGCATACGCACGTCCAGTCTATCGCTGTTAAATACGGTAATGGCGAATTTTGGGCGACCCAATATCATCCCGAATTCACCCTTTATGAAATGGCGCAACTGGTGGGCGCGCGTAAACATTATATCGTCGAAGAAGGCTTCTTTGAGAAAGAAAGCGACATGGAGCCATTAGTCAACAACATGATAGCCCTTTCAAAGCAGCCAGATAATGCGGAACTGCGCCAGCAGCTCAAAATAGGGGACGACATTTTGGATGATGATATTCGTCAAAAAGAAGTCCATAACTGGGTTGAGTACTTGGTTATTCCCACAAAGAACGGTGAATAATGTTTTCCATTAACACTGACTACATTAAAGATCATGATAATCCGGAACCTTATCTGCGACAGATTGCAGAGGCTGGATTTAGCCACATTCATTGGGTGCATCATTGGAAAGGCGACTTTCTTTATTCCCGGTCTGAGATTGACCAAATCGGCCGTTGGCTGAAGGAGTATGGCCTTAAACTCAATGATCTTCACGCCACCGAGGGACGCGAAAAGTTTTGGCTTTCCACTGAAGAATATGCGCGGTTGGCTGGCGTGGAATTAGTTAAAAACCGCCTGGATATGACGGCCGTTCTCGGCGGCGACGCCATTGTGCTGCATGTTCAGCCGGATGGGCGCGATGACAACCCTCAATCCTATTTTTGGGATCGATTGCAGCGCTCGATGGATAGCTTGTTGCCCTATGCTCAGGAGCGCGGGGTACGAATCGCCTTTGAAAATCTCTGGCCAATTAACCATGAAACCTTAAAACAACTGTTGGCGCGGTACAGTCCCGATGAAGTTGGCATTTGTTACGACCCAGGACATGGCAACATTGTTGGCAATGGGCTGGATTTCTTAGAAGAGGTGAAGGATCGGCTGATTGTGCTGCATATCAATGACAACGACGGCTCTGGGGATCAGCATAAGCTCATCTTTTCGGCAACGGTTGATTGGGCGCGGATGGCGCAGCTTGTGGCGACATCTTCCTATAACAACAAGCCGTTGGGAATGGAAGTTGTGATGAGGAATATGGGGATAGATGATGCGCCAACCTTTCTCGCCCAGGCGCTGGAGACCTGCGCGCGCTTTTCCAAAATGGCGACAGACATACAATCTATATAAGGCTGCGTTTGATACATTATGACCACAGTTCTATTTTCAATTGATGGTTTACGACCAGATGCGTTGCTTCAAGTTGACGCGCCGCATATCAACGGCTTACGCCAGCGAGGAGCCTGGACGTTGCAGGCTCGGTCAGTGATGCCTTGCATTACGCTGGTTTGCCATTTATCCACTTTTCACAGCGTGCCGCCCACGCGGCATGGCATCACGCAAAATTCATACCAACCGTTTGCACGGCCGTTACCCGGTCTTGTCGAGCAAATCAAAAAAGCGGATCAAACGGCGGCTTTCTTCCATAATTGGGAGCTGCTGCGCGATTTAGCCCGTCCAGGAAACCTACAGCACAATTATTTCAGCAACACCAGCTATGATCTTGAGCATGGCGACCATGAGATCGCGGTGGCCGCCGCCGACTATATCCGGCGCGAGCAGCCGGATTTTGCGTTTGTCTATTTTGGGGCTTTAGACGTGTGCGGACATGCTTTTGGCTGGATGTCGCCTGACTATTTAGCTCAAATTGAGCAGATTGATCGGGAAGTGGGGCTGGTTTTGGACAGCTTGCCGGCGGACAGCGCTGTTTTGTTGCAAAGCGATCATGGCGGGCATGACCGCAGCCACGGCGCTGAAATAGCGGAGGATATGACCATTCCCTGGATCATTGCTGGGCCAATGATCAAAGCCAACTATGAAATTCAGCGGCCGGTCAGTTTATTAGATACAGCGCCAACGTTAACGGCCGTTCTCAACATCAAGCCCGCGCCTGAATGGGAAGGCTGCGTCGTGCAAGAGGTGTTCAAATGATCATCGCTCAAATAACAGATTTTCACGTCGGCCGCATCATTCAGACCGAACAAGGCCCTGTTGATTTGCATGATCGGATGCTGGAAGCAGTTGCCCATATCAAAAAGATGACGCCGCAGCCCGATTTGCTCATGGTCAGCGGCGACTTGTCCAACCATGGCAACGAGGCCGATTACATTCGGGTACGTGAAGCGTTACAACAGTTGCAGATGCCCATTTACATCATTCCCGGCAACCATGATCGCCGCAGCCGGCTGCGCCAGATATTTGCCGATCATGATTATTGGCCGCAGGAAGGCTTTATCCATTATGTGCTTGAGGAATATCCGCTGCGGATCATCGGGCTGGATACGCTGGCCTACGGAGAGCATTATGGGCTGCTTTGCCAGGAGCGGTTGGCCTGGGTGGATGCGCGGCTAAAAGAGGCTCCGGAACGGCCGTCACTCATTTTCATGCACCACCCTCCTTTCAAGACGGGTCTACCCTACCCAGACCGCCTGATGTGCCGCAATGGGGACGCCTTTGGCGACATCGTGGCTCGCTATCCGCAAATCCAGGCCATCATTTGCGGCCACGTTCACCGGGATGTCGTCACCTATTGGCGCGGCGTCCCCGCCTACGTCACCGGCAGCGCCACTTTTGCCAACGGGCTGATACTGTATCCAGTGGACGACGTTGATCCCCTCTTTGAACCGCCCACCGGCCGCCTTTTTGTGTGGGAAAACGGCCGTTTAACCTCACACATCAGCTTCATCGGCTCTTACATATACGGCCTGAGCGAAGGCGTGCCAAAAGCGCCGCGTGATCCGTGATCCGTATTCCGTTATCCGTTATCGGAATACGGAACACGGAATACGGAACACGGAACACGGAATACGGAACAAAGGGCTGTACGCTGTCAAAAATTCAGGAAAGAAGCTGGCCATCCAGGAATTAGTCCCGTCGCTCAGGCCAACAACGGTAAAGGTTTCATCGAGGATTTCCATGGCGTCGCCAAGCGCGAAGCCATGCTTGGCAGCCATGACCCAGTCCAACACCACTTCGTCGTCGGCTGCCGGGAAACGGCCGTCTTTCAACTGCCACGGCCCGCCCCCCTGCTCCGGATCGTACCCAACCATATAGCCCACGATCTTTTCATCATGCAAATCAAAAATGACGAATTGAGAGACAATGGGCATCACTTGGTCCACGCCCAGCGCTCCCCGCGCCTGGTCTTCGGCATTAGCCGGGAGCAGCGACGTAGCGCCCAGCAAGTTGGTGACGCCATCCTGGGCAACGATCAGCGCGGCCGGCGTGTTATCCAGATAAGCCGTTATCTGTACATAAATGCCAGCGAGAAAACCGTTGAGCAAGATAATAAGCATCATGGCCAGTGCCACGCCGCTGACGCTCAAGGCTAACCGAAATTTTTGCTGCCACAAGTTACGGAAGGCAAGATAAGTCATGCAGATACGACCCCACGATTAGCGCTCTGATGAAATTGCAGGTCATCGTTTTCCAGAGCATTGATTAACGACAGCGGCGCAAACAACTGCTCAATGTGAAAAACGCCAGGCGGCAGGTCATCTGTCATCAGTCTCGTCGCTACTTCGGCGACCACAAGCCCGGTACCGCGCGCCTCTCTTTCGCCGGTCACGGCAAAGGAGTGTTCTTGAATCTGCCCGTTGACTCTGCCCAGGGCGTCCACCTGGATCACATATATTTCGGACCCGAAATGAAATGACATGAGCAGCTTCACCAGGGCGTCTTGCGCCCACCGGTAGCGAAGCAGGCCAAACAGGCCGATTTTTTTGTAAAAGGCCATCAAATGGGTCGCCAGCGCCGAATCAAAAGCCAACCGCATCGAGACCGAGTTGACGCCTAACGTCCGGGGCAGCACATGCTGATCGGAAAAATCGAAGCGATAGGCGGTGCGTTTGCCCAATTTGCCGGGGAAAACGGTCTGCTTGCCATCTTCAAAGCTTTTCACCTGCCTGGTTTCTCCGTTTTCCTGGACGGTAAAGGTTGCGTTCAGGTTTTCCACCGTCCAACGCACGGCCGCTTCGCCATGCACCTCCCCTAACCCCAACAGCGCGTAAATGTCCAGGCGCTGCAAATCATCAAACTGGGATTGGGCATAACGAGCCAGTAAATTCGTCATGCCAGGCGCCAGACCGACGCTGAGTACGGCCGTGCTGCCCCCCGCCTTTGCCACCTCAGCCAACGCTTCCACCTGCACTATGAAATCATAGGTAGCCGTCACATCCACGTAATCCACCCCATTTCGCAGGCACATCTCCACAAACCGGGTATCCGGCTGATCCAGGCACATCACCACCAGCGACACACCATCCAAAACCTCCGGCGTGTTATGGGCATTAAAGACATCCAGCGCCAGCGGTAAAACCTTTCCCTGGGTAGCTTGGGACAATTCGTTCGCTTTATCATAATTACGGCCGGCGACAATCACCTGGCCGGGAAATTTTTCTGCTAATCTGGTAGCAATAACGCGGCCAACCGCGCCATAACCGCCAACGATCATTATTTTGTCTTTCGCCATCTTTTTGCTTACAAATCCCAATAATCCACACTTTCAATCTCGTCTGCACCGGCAAACCGCTTGAGCAGTGGTTCTATCTTGTGAATGCGCTGGCACTGCACAGCCACCAGGATACGCCGGCCGCTGTCCCGCCGCACCACTTGCATGATATTCTGGGCAATGATTTTATTCTGCTCGTCCCACGCCTTCCGTTTATCGGCCGTCCACGACCATTCCGTTATCAGGCAGAGCGGGTGGCAAAACGATTCAAACCAGCCGCCATTTATCGCTTCGGGCGTATCAGCGCGGCGCTGCCCCCATTGCAAGATACGATCAAACGTCCGCACCATCCCGCGCTGCCAACCCGCCTCCGGCGCAAAATCGGCGAAGCGATTGCCGTTAGGCGCGACCGGAACCAACACCACGTCCGTGGCCGCCACCGCCGGGGCCAGCGCTCCCCGTACTTCCAGCGCCGCCTGCGACAAATCCCCCCCCTCCCACATCTCCCGCGTGATCTCGGCGCAGAGCAGGTCAGGCGTCAACCGGATGACCAGGTCGCGCAGGCAGGCCAGATCGTAACTCACCGGCTGGCGGTGCAGGTCAGAAATAGTTGCCAGGAAGGCTAGTCGGGTGGGGGTTTTCGGGAGCAAGAGATCCATAATCACTTTAGATGACCTGCGCGGTTTTTGAAACCGCACAGGTCTGGTATTTATTCAAACGCCGCATCCGCAATCATACCCGGTTTCAGCGACAAGTCAGAATTTTCCAGGTTGATGGTGACGGCGTAGACCAGCCGCACCCGATCATCCTTCGTTTGGATGTTGGTGGGGGTGAACTCGGCTTCATCAGCTACGCGCAGGACTGTGCCGGTGAAAACGCGGTCAGGATAGGCGTCCACGCGCACGCTGGCCTTCTGGCCGGGCGTCACCAGCCCAAAGCGGTTTTCCGCCAGATAAACGGTCAGTTCCAGCCGGTCTAAACGGCCGATCTCCAACACCGTTCCTCCCGGCAGCGCCGTCGCTCCTGGCTCCGCACTGCGGGTCAGGATGACGCCATCCCAGGGGGCGGTCAGAGTGTACTTCGCCAGTTGCACGTCCAGCGCGTCCAACTGCGCCTGGGCGGCGTCCACCCCGGCCTGGGCGGCGGCGATTTCTTCGGCGCGGGCGCCGTTGGTCAATGCGTTCAGATTGGCGGCGGCGATGTCGCGCTGGGCGGCAGCGGCGTCTACCTGGGCCTGAGCGGCGGCGATTTCATCCGCCCGC
>JAJRYT010000028.1 GCA_024275635.1 Chloroflexota bacterium
GAGCAGCGAGGCTTCCTGTTCGGTGGGGCGCCGCTCGTCGGCCAGGTAAATGTTGAGGACGCCGTACTCCCGATTGTTGCGGGTCAGCGGCAGGCAGTAAATTTTGGCGATGGGCAGGTTTGTTGAGGCGTGGTTCAGCAAAGGACAGGAGGATCCGCCGGAGACGGCCGTGTGCGGGTGGCAGCGGGCGCATTGTTCCCGCACCCGGGCATCGGCCAGATGCACGGCCCAGGTATCCAACACCGCCGCCGCCACCTGTCCGCGATGGATGGCGGGCAGCGGTTGGCGCCGTTCGTCAAAGCGAATGAAAGAACAGCCGATACAAGCCACAACCTGCTGCGGCAGTTCCAAAATGAGTTCGGCCAGGGTTTCTTCGTCGCCTGCTTCGGCCAGACGGCGATTGATCTGGATGAGAAAAGTGAGCCGCCGGTTGAGTTCGCCCAAAGTGGTGTGCGCCTGTTGCAGGGCGCGTTCGGCCGTTGCCGTCTCGGATACACTGCGACGCAAGGATGAGAGGGCGATCCAGGCCAGCGCCGGACCGACCAGGCCGTAAAAGAGAAGTTGGGTGGCGAAATGCTGCCATCTGGACAGATATGCCAACCAGGTATGTTCGGCCACCTGATGGCCAAGTACCAGCAGGAAAGCCAGCAGGGGCGTTTGCCAACGCAAGCGTGTAACGCGCCGATAAAGTCTGGTAGCGACTACCTCGTTCATATCTGGCTATTGTAAGGATTCATGTGACGGCCGTAAAGTCTTTAGCAGTGGTTAACTGTTGGGTAGTGGTTGAGTTTTGACTGATGGCGTGTTGCGTGCCAAGCCAATTATCTCCGACCTGGGCGAAACTTCTCCCGATAAAAGGTATGGCAACAGGGCTTGTTTCCAAGTCTAATGTTACTCATCAGTCAATTGTTTACCACTACCTTCTCCTGAAATCGGCAAACGAAGCCGTCCTCACCTGAAGAAAACCAACGATTCCTGGCAGGTCGATGAGACCTATGTCAAAGTGAGAGGTGAGTGGATGTATCTTTATTGGGCAGTTGACTCCGCAGGGCAGACAGCAAAATCAATTCATTGCCGGGCTGTTTGGCTTAGTCGCGTAAATCAAAACCGGTCGATTTACTTCCCCTTGCTTGTCTGTATTTAGCCAGAATCATTGGCAGCAGAACCCAAATATACACAGTACCCTTACTTGACAGAAAATATAAAATACGATACTGTGTGCAAACGTTTGCACACACCACTGTAAAAATTTTTCAGCACGAGCGCAAACGTTTGCACAATGGGTTTGAGCGGCAAAAAGGATACACCTATGTCAATCTCAATCAAAGACATTGCCAAAAGAGCAAATGTTTCCCCCTCCACCGTTTCCCGCGCCCTCAATAACCGCCCCCGTATTAGTGATGAAACCAAAAAACAGATCCAGGCATTAGCCAAAGAGATGGGATACGTCCCCAGTGCGATTGCTCGTAATTTAGTGGGACAGCGCTCGGCCACAATCGGCATTGCCATTGCCGATTTCCTGAACCCTTTTTACTCGGACATTATTGCAGGGATCGAGGACATTGCCATTGCCAACAATTATTATGTCTTTGTAAGCAGTTTTTATCGCGACAAGCAACGTGAATTAGCCCTCCTCAATACTTTTTATGAAAGACGCCTGGCAGGCATTATTGTCGCTGGTTCTGTGATGGATGACGAATACCTCTCTTTTCCCCACATTGACGCCATGCCGGCTGTCCTAATCAATTGCCCTAGTCATCCTTTTTCCGTTTCAGCCGATAAGGTTCTGGGAGCGCGTCTGGTTGTTGAGCATCTTATCGAACTGGGACATCGTCGCATCGCTCATGTCCGGCACGCGCATAATTATGAGACGGCTCAACTAAGACTAACCAGTTATAAAGACACGCTTAGTCAGCATGGCATTACGGTGGATGATCGCTACATTGTGGCTGGCGATGAGCGGTTTACGGGAGGCGTTCGCGCCGTAGATCAGTTGTTGGCGCTGCCTGAGCAGCCAACGGCTATTTTCTGTTTCAATGATATGACGGCCGTCGGCGTGATCAATGCCTTACTGAAAAAAGGAATTGACGTACCCCAGGATATCTCAGTTGTCGGATTTGACGGCCTGGATATCGCATCATTTTATCACCCCGCGTTGACAACTGTACAGCAGCCAACTTACCAAATTGGGTGTGAATCTGCCAAAATGCTGTTAGGCCTCATCGAAGGTAAAAAAAATATAAAGGCGCGAATAATAGAGTCGCAACTTATTGTTCGCGAATCAACCGCCCCGCCGCGGGCCGAATAAGGAGGTGATGGTATCGAATAGTTGTTAAGCGCCCCCCGTTGGGGTGAAACGATTTGTCTATTGTCTTGTAAACCATCTGTCTGCATAAGAGGAGAACGAAATATGTTACGTAAGCCAACATTTCTTATTCTTGCCCTGTTACTAACCGGGCTAATCCTGGCAGCTTGCACCCCGCAAACCGTTGAAGTCACGCGGGTGGTAGAAGTGCCAGGCGAGAGCGAAACGATCGTTGAGGAAGTGACCCGCGTTGTCACTGAAACCGAGACAGTTACGGAAGAAGTTGAAGTGACCCGTGTCGTTGAAGCCGAAGGGGGCGTTCAGGAAATTACCCTGGTGGCCCGGTGTAAAGCCAGCCCGCCTCATGAAAACGGCCGTTGCGACAATCTGGTTGCCGCTGTGGGGGCCGCCAATCAAGCATTAGCCGATGCCGGCGACAACCGCCGCATTGCCCTGGAACCAATTCAAGACGACGCTGATTGGGGCGATTATAAAACTGAGTTTGAATTGGCCTCCAATGCCGGCGAAGCGCCCGACCTCATCGTCTCCGGGCATGAACATATCGGCGACTGGGCCACGGCCGGCTACCTGGTAGACGTCACCGATATGCTTGGCGATTACCCTGAATTTGACGACGTGATTGACAGCCTGTGGACGGCCACTGAGTTAAACGGCCGTCGTTATGGCGTTCCCCAGGATGCTGAAGCGCGACCCATGTACTACAGCAAACCCCTCCTGCGCGAACTCGGCTGGAGCTAAGACGACATCGAGAGCCTGCCCGACCGCGTGGCCAGCGGCGAATTCACTCTGCAAGATATGTTCGACACCGCCGCTGAAGCAGTGGATGCGGGCATCGTCGAGCCGGGTGACGGCTGGTGGCATCGTCCTTCCAACGGGCCTGACTTCCTTTACTATTACTATGGCGCCGGCGGCGAAGTTACAGGCGGTACAGATGCACTGATCTTCGATAAAAGCGCCGCTCTGAATGTGTACAGCTACCTGTACGATGCCGCGCAAGTGCGCAATATCATCCGGCCTAACAAGCTGGACGGCGACTGGGATTTCCACAAGGAATATACCAGCAGCTTTGAAAATGTCCTCTTCGTCTTTGAAGGAACCTGGCGCTGGGCCAGTTGGCACACCAACTATCTCCAGGATCGTGGCGGTGAAGATTACCTTTTCGAGAATGTAGGCTTTGCGCCAATTCCGGCCAACGCCGATGGCACTGGCGATCCCATCACCCTCACCCATCCACTGGTCTACATGGTCAGTTCTCAATCTGAGCATCCTGATTTGGCATTGCTGCTCATCTCCAAAGCGACCGTCAAGGAACTCAATACCACTTACGCCATCGAAAGCGGTCACCTGGGCGTTCTCAAGTCCCAAGCCGACTATTCCCCTTACACCACAGCCAAGTTCTTGAGCGCTACGTTACCCTTACTAGACTACACCACCTTCCTGCCCAACAGCCCCTTCTGGAGCGCCTGGTCAGAAGCTTACTACCTGGGTATCCAGGCCGTTGAATCTGGCGACCTCACGCCCGAAGAAGCCGTGGGCGTGGTAGTTGACCAACTCCAAAACGAGCTGGGCGACAACGTTATCATTCAAGAGTGATATCGTATCGCGTACACCGTATTGCGTATTGCGTATCTTTTTACGCAATACGCAATACGTAATAAAGGAGGCGTAAACTATGTCATCAACAACGCCATCCATGACGGCCGTACTCCCCAGTAAGAAAACCAGATTATCAGGCCACATCTTGGCCATACCGGGCGCTGTTGTCGCTCTCATCTCCTTTTTCTTGCCCTGGCTGGACTACGTGGCTAACGGCACGGTTTTCTTATCGCTCACTGGACGTGAAGCGGCCTCCAGCCCGGCCATTACCACCGGTAGCGGCGCCGAACTCTTTCGCGCTACGCCCACGGCTTACCTGGTACCACTTCTAGGCCTGGTTGTTCTGGCATTGACAGCGCTGGCCTTCTGGCGAGGATATGTGACAGAATGGGACGGGTTTGCCTTAATCAGTCTGGGGATTGTGACCCTTATTTTCGTATGGCTGCAATTTACCAATGCGCAAGAATTAGCCGATAAAGCAAATACGGCCGTACAAAGCGGCTATGGCTTAATAGGCGTTTACTTGGCGCTCCTGGCAACCATCATTGGCGGGTCGCTGCACGTACGTACAGCGACCGAACGCAAACCTTCTTTGCGGGGATTGTTGAGCGCATGGGGGTTTATGAGTCCAGGCATGTTGCTGATACTGGTTTTTTTCATCATCCCGGTCATCATCACGCTTGTCCTCAGCCTGACCGACCTGGCCAGCTCTAATTTTAGCGAACCCTGGCATTTTGTGGGTCTGGACAACTACAAGCGCATGTTCAGCGACACGTTTTTCCCTAAAATCTTGGGCAATACATTCCGCTACGTCATTCTCACGCTGGGCTTTTTTAACGTTGGCCTGGCTCTCGTACTGGCCCTGCTGACCACCCATATCAGCCGCCGCGCCGGATTTATCTTCCGTATCCTGTGGCTGCTGCCGCGTATCACACCCTCAGTTGTCTATATTGTCATGTGGCGTCGTTTTGTCCAGGTGCCGCCGCATGGCATCATCAACCAGTTTATTGGCTGGTTCGGCGGCGAATACCAACCTTATTGGCTCAATGAAGCGCCCTGGTTATTTGTCGTAATGGTAAATGGCTTTGTCGGGGCCTCATTTGGCATGATCATTTTCAGTTCGGCCATCGAAGCCATTCCCAAGGATGTGATGACGGCCGCTAAAGTAGACGGCGCTTCAGCTTTGCAAATTATTCGTGACATCACACTACCGCTGCTGAAATGGCCGCTGCTATTCGTCACCACTTACCAGACACTCTCACTGCTTGTTTCCTTTGAGTATATCTTGCTGCTGACTGGCGGCGGGCCGGGGCTGTACACCACTGAAGTGTGGTCGCTTACCGCTTACAACCGGGCGCTGGCAACCTATTTCGGATCGAACCAGTGGGGCTATGGCGCCGCCTGGATGTTTGTTTTGGTCGTTATTGGCGCTACCCTGGCGACTATCTATCTGCGCGTATTCCGTTTTGACGATCTGGTGGCGGAACCGAAGATAGACGTTTTGTAAGCGGTAATCAATATCGCTGTATTGCGTATTGCGTATTGCGTAACCCAGAAAGACATTACGCGATACGCAATACATTGGCAAGGCTGATTAACGGAGGAACTATATATGACAACAGGCACAATTGAAACAGGACGTAAAGCCGGCCTCCAGCGCTTTTTGGGGCAAACCCTCCCCTACATTTTGCTCATTATTACTATCTTGCCAATTATCATTGGCTACGCCTGGATATTGATTGCCACTTTCTCGGTTCGTACCGAAGGGCTGGTTCCCAAAGATGCTAATGGCAATATTGGCGGGTTTACACTGCAAAACTGGTCTTTCCTGAACGACCCAATGATATGGCGAGCAACCTTAAACTCATTTACCATTGCTATAGGTATGGTCATTGGGGTGGGGGTGGTTTCCACGCTGATGGGCTACGCCCTGTCGCGCATGAATTTCGCCGGGCGCAAGGGTTTGCTGGGGATGATCATCGTCCTCCAGGCCTTTCGCGCCGAGATGCTGCTCATTGCCATTTTCCAGGTATTGGTGTTTATCGCCGGCATTCCGTTGATCGGTAAATCATTTGGTTTTAATACCGTCGGCGGGGTTGCCTTTGTGATGATTGCCCTGCAATTACCGCTCGGTGTTTGGCTGATGAAAGGCTTTTTTGACAACATCTCCTGGGATATGGAACGGGCGGCGCTGATTGACGGCGCATCGCGCTTCCGCGTCTGGTGGGAGATTATCATTCCCCTGATCAAGCCGGGCATTGCCGCGCTGGCAATCTTTAATTTCATTCAGGGCTGGAGCAATTACCTGATTGCCGCTACTTTTACTATCGGCACAAAAGTATCTACGCTGCCTGTCTTTTTAAACCAGTTCTCAGGCGACACGTCTCTGGCCAGTTGGAACTCGGTAGCCGCTTTGGGCATGTTCCAACTCATTCCGGTGATGATCTTCTTTATCTTCACGCAGGAAGCGCTGTTGAGCATTTATGGCGGCGGGGCAAAGGGCGGAGTATAGATCGTATTGCGTATTACACAGCGGATGCAGCATGTAATACGCAATACGCAATAGGAGTCAACAATGAAAGTTGAACTGGAGAATTTATCGAAACGTTGGGGCAATGTGTATGGGGCGCGGGGTGTTGATCTTGATATCAAGGACGGCGAGTTTGTGGTCTTCCTGGGACCATCGGGCTGTGGCAAAACGACGACGCTGCTGATGGTAGCCGGAATTTACAAGCCATCGGAAGGCTTGATTCACTTTGACGGACAAGTGGTGAACACCGTCGCTCCCAAAGATCGTAATATCGGCATGGTGTTCCAGAGCTATGCCCTTTATCCACATATGGATGTCTTCCATAACATCAGTTATCCGCTCAAACTGCAAAAAGCGCCTAAGGCAGAGATGGAAGAACGGACGCAGCGGGTGGCGGACATGATGGGTATTGGGCATCTGATGGAGCGCAAACCGGCGATGCTCTCTGGCGGGCAGCAGCAGCGCGTGGCTTTGGGGCGGGCGTTGGTGAAGGAGCCGGGGCTGTTGTTGTTTGACGAGCCGTTGTCTAATCTGGATGCGCGGCTGCGCCTTTCGATGCGTAGTGAAATCAAACGGCTGCAATTGGAGTTGGGCATTACGTCAATTTATGTAACCCATGATCAAGTGGAAGCGATGACGATGGCCGACCGCATTGCGGTGATGAAGGATGGTCAACTGCAAGCGTTTGCCACGCCGGAGGAACTGTATGACCGGCCGCGCACGATGTTTATCGGTGGTTTTGTCGGTAATCCGCCGATGAATTTTGCCGAGGTGGCCGTGTCGCGGCGTAATGACTCATTTCATGCCCGACGAGAAGGATTGGATGTCGTTGTACCCTCGGATCGGGGAGAAAAGGCATCTGCATCCGATAAGGGGATTATGGGTATTCGGCCAGAAGATGTGACGATTGCCGATGAGGGTGTATCCGGCGAGGTGTTTGTGGTTGAGCCGTTGGGTCGAGACCATTTGGTAACGGTGGATATTGCCGGCATTTACGTCCATGTGCTAGCCGACCCGGCGCTAGGGCTGCATATTGGCGACAAGGTGAAGGTGAACTTCAATACGAGTAAGGTGCAGTTCTTCAATCCGGAAACTGAGCAGTCGTTGCTTTGGGCGTAGAGGAGGTTTGCGAGTGGGCGAGTGGCGCGTATGCAAGCGGCGAGTGGTTGTTTATATTGCTAACTCGCAGACTCGCAAATTCACAAACTCACCATACAGTTTCTTGCTGCTTGTTTTGCTTGTCTTGGCTGGTTGCGGCCGTTTAGCTCAAAGCAGCCAGCCAACGTTAGAAGTGATTCTGACGAATCTGGACAATCCGCGCGGCGTCTTTGTGGAAGCGGATGGAACGTTGTGGGTAGCCGAAGCGGGGATTGGTTATGATGCCGTTGACCCGACTGAGATGACCGGTAAGCTAACACTGTTTGTGGATCAAAATGGGGATGGCGATTTTGATGACGCCGGCGAGGCAGACCGCTGGTTCACTCATTTTCCCACGTACAATGCGCTGCAATTCTTTGGCACAGGCCGGGATGAGGTGAATGGGCCGGGGGATTTATGGCGACATCCGGACGGCCGTATCTATCTCACAGTTGACGGCGGATTCGATGACGTGGCCTTGTATGAAATCAGCCCGGAAGGACGCATTGGCCGCACGCTGGCTGATCGCAGTAATATGAATGGCATTGCCTTTGCACCTGATTATGAGCGCATCTATATGGTAGAAAGCACGGGCAACCGGCTGGCTGAAGTAACGTTAGACGACGGGGAATATCGGGCTATTGTGGATTTTCCACTGCTCGATAGCGGTCAGCAAGCGGTTCCGGCGGGGGTGGCGGTGGATCCGAGGACGGGTGAGGTGTTGGTGGCGTTGTTTTCGGGCACGGCCGTTGACGCCAACGATCAAACCATCCCCCTCGTTGCCGGCGACGCCAAAGTAGTGCGCGTCAATCCAGAGACGGGGGAGACAGTAGATGAAGTGGTAGGATTAACGGCCGTGGTAGACATCGCCATAGACGAGGAAGGCAACCTCATTGTCCTGGAAATGACCGCTAACCATGCCGACCCCTTACCCAGACTTCATGACCTGTTCGACCCCGACGCGGAACCGGTTCACGGCGGCTATCTGCGTTACAGCGGCCGGGTGACAGTTTATCCCGCCAGCGGACGGCCGTCGTACACCATTGCTACCGGCCTGGACATGCCCACCAACGTAACCGTCGGGCCAGACGGCGCTCTGTATATTTCTACCGGACAGGGTACGCCCGGACGCCCCATTCCCGGCCCCGACGGGCCAACTACCATCACGGGTCAGGTCATACAAATCAGCAATTACCTGCAGAGCAATCCATGACAAAAACGAACGTGCTGGACACAGGCAGCGCCCTACTTGCCCGGTGGCAGTCTAACGATGACGCCGCTTTGGAAGAACTGCGTACACTTTTTGACGCCGTGATTGCGGGCCAGTTCGACGCTGTTTTGAGAGAACAAGTTCCGGCCGATTCAGTGAGCGTGACAACGTCGCTCCACCTGATGACGCTGACCCTCCTAAACCAGCTTTATGGCCTGACGTCGGCCGATTTTTACAAAGGCAACCCCCGGCGATTCGTGCGGACAACGCTGATAACCCAGCGGCTGCTAGGCATCCGCAAGCTAACTCTTGGCTGTCCGGTATATGCCTTTGGCGCAGAAGCTTTAGGGCAAACAATGATGTATCCTGACAAACACGCGCCGGGAGCCGACCCAGGGGAGCCATTAGTCAACCGGATGAATTGGCGCCAGTTAGAAACCCCAAACCTGGACGGCGAGATTCCGCGTATCATCGAAGGGATGCTGACCCATTTTGCCGATTTAACAGGTCTCGACCCAGTTGCCCATCTTCCCGGCCCTTACAGCCTGGCCGCTGATATTTTTGGACAAGAGGCGTTAATTTCCGCCTTGCTTGAAGCCCCGGACTTTGTAGCTGAGTTTCTCAACCATTTAGTCAACCATGTTTTTATCCCCTGGATCGAGCGCCTGATAAATCGCATACCAAACGTCTGGATTGAACTTTCCGATGCTTCCGGTTCACCTTTATTCATTAGTCCACAGCAATTCATGAAAATCGCCGCGACGCCCGTGCAACGGCTCATAAACGACCATCCTTGGGGCAATCGCGTTTTCGTGGCTAACTATCGCGGCGATCACTTAATACTGACGGCCGGTAAGAGCAGGCAGCGTCGCACAGCCGGTCGCCGTGGGCGTCGAGAAATAGCGCGTGAGGCGAAAGCAGATGGGATAAAATCGGATGTTGATCCGGTAGCCGAACTAATCCGCTTCAAACTGAGCCTCAATCCAAATTTTATCATCAAGCTCGAAGCGGACGAACGGCCTGTTTCATTTTATGTAGAACAGGCGATTCAACATAATAAGCCACTTTATTTGGGCATTGGAGCGACGCGCATTGATCGGAACAGCATGACAGATCGCCGCGCGGCCAAACAGGAGATTAGGGATACGGCCGTTACCTATGCTCAGGCCATCCGAACGGTTTTAGAATCGTTGGCGCGTCATGGACAACCGCGTGCCGGTCTGGCCTGGCCGGGCGCCATTTATATTGAAGACATCAACGCAGAATCCGATCTTGAACTGGTGAAAACAATAATCGAGACAGTAACCCTATGAAAATCCACGACATCGGCATTGCTATTACAGGAGCCGCACATTCCGGCCAGCTAGGACAACTTGAACAAGAGCTGGCCTATTACGTCGAATGCGGCTTTGGTCTGGTGGAAATCAACCCGGCGCCTTTCCATACAATTGTGCATGGCGAACTGCGCCGGCCGCAGTTGCAAAATTTGTTGGCCGTACTTAACAATTTTGATTTACGCTACACAATTCATGGCGTAGACAGACTCAATCTGGCCTATGACTCGCGGCACGAACTTTGTCGTCAGATTATGCGCTGCCAGTTTGAGATTTGCCGGGCAGTTGGCGCGTCGCGGCTCGTCTACCACAGCGGTCTGCAAGCATTGGAAGATGTGCGCATCGGCTTGCGGCGCGCCTTGCCCAGCGATGAAGAATTAGTCGAGGGGGTGCGGCGCGAGGCGGCCGCTTTTCGAGAATTGGCGCCCATGGCGGCCGATGCCGGCGTTACTATTGGCATCGAAAACACCGATCCCCACCAATGGGAACATGACCTGTTAGCTCGCTTTGACCGGCCCCAATCCGAACTGGCAAAATACAATGCCCGACTGCAAATCCCCCCGATTGTGCGCCAATTGGAAGCCATCAATCACCCCAACGTGGCCCTGACCCTCGATTTTGCTCATTTGCACCTGGCGGCCCACGACCTGGGCTTTGATTTTCTGACTGCGGTACGCGAAGCCGCTCCCTGGACGCGACATCTGCACGCGAATGATAACTTCGGCCATCTTGACCGGGGCTACGAAGAGGGACGCGATCGGATTGCTTTTGGCGAGGGTGACATTCACCTGCCACCCGGTTGGGGAGTAATACCCTATCATAATGCCCTGGCTTTGCTGCCGGACTATGAAGGCGACCTGATCCTGGAAATTAAGCCCAGCCTGCGCGATTACTTTGGCGAGGCGCGGCAAAACACACAAGACATTCTAGAGACTTTGGGAAACTCGGAGGATTGATAGTTAATTGCGTATTGCGTATTGGTCCGGATAGGCAATACGTAATACGCAATAGGTGTTTATTGATGAAAAGAATGAAGCAAAGCTGGATGGCGCAATTGATGCAACAATATGAAAAGATGCGGCAGCTTTATCCTGATGATAGGTTGATGATCCTTTTTGATATTGACGGCACGATTTTGGACATGCGCTACATGGTTTTGCATGTTCTTTGGGCCTATGATCAGTCTCATGGAACGCGCTTTTTCCGCAAGCTGCGTATCGCCGATATATCTGTTCACGAGAATCACGTGGGCCGATTGTTGGCGGAGCAGGAGTTGCCTTTGGCGATACAGGACGAAGCGTTGGCCTGGTATAAGGAATATCGTTGGTCTTCGGAGGCGATTTTGGCGTCGCATCGGCCGTTTAGCGGCGTGTTGGAAGTGATTCGCTGGTTGCAGGTGCAGCCTAATACGGCCGTTGGCTTGAATACGGGACGGCCGTCTATCATTCGCACCGATACCTTACGCTCCCTGAATGAACTGGGGCGGGAATACCGGGTGCAGTTCAGCGATGAACTGCTGTACATGAACCCCGGTCAATGGGAGGAAGGCGTTTTGAATTCCAAAGTAGCCGGTATTGTCCACTTCCAAAAGATGGGCTACCGGGTGTTTGCCTTTGTTGACAACGAGCCAGATAATCTGACGGCCGTCGCCCAAAGCGATCCCCATCGGGAAATACTCTTGCTCCATGCCAACACCATTTTTGAATCAAAACGCGCCAAACTACCGCCCCGCTCAGCCCGGGGCAGCAAATATGATTTAACCGAGTTGATCCCCGAAAAAGCTTTGCCGCAGCACGTTCAATTTGTCTGGCATGGCGTCAACGACGAACCCAACCTGCGGCAATTCCTGACGTCTGACATTCGTTGGGTTGAGTGTGATATTCACATTGACCCCACTGGTAATGACCTGATTTTGCGCCACGACACCTTTACCGAAAGGCCATTGGCAGAAGATGAAGATTGGTTCACGTTAGATAAACTCCTATCTCAGGTTCGGAAACATGGCAAACTGGTTAAATTAGATTTGAAGGCCGGCGGCGTTTTGGTTGATAAGGTGTTGGAATTGGTTAAAATGCACGGATTTGATGACGACAGCCTGTGGTTTAACGGCAATGTCGAGCGCTTGCAAGAGCACCGCATCCGCCAACTTGCCGAGACGCATCCGGGGGCTATTGTGCAGTGTCCGGTAGACTTCCTGGCGCCGCTTATTTGCAGCGCGCCGCTGAAGGCCAAAGAGATTTTGGATATGTTTACGGCCTGGGGCGTCAATCGCTTTTCCATCAACTGGCAGACCCATGACATGCGCCAATTTTTTGATGAGATGGATCGTTGGGGTTTTGAGGTTAATATCTACAATGTGCCTGATTTAGAATCGTTTTTGCAGGCGGTTTTGCTCATGCCGCACTCGGTTACGTCTGATTTTAATTTCCCCCAGTGGCATTATTACGGCCGAGGCTCCGGGGAAAAAGGCGGTCATTACGAGTACGCATTACGCAATACGTAATATTATCCAGGAACATATCGCCTTCGCCCAACACGATGTCTTATCAGCTTCCACCACACACGCAGCTTATCGCCGACCGGGGGAATTCTGGCCCGTCGCCTGAGAATACGCGTCTGTCTATTGAGCAGGCTATTGCGCTGGGCGTGGATATGGCCGAGGTGGATGTGCGTCTCAGCCGGGATGGGGTTCCTGTTCTGGCGCATTACCCTACGCTGGAGCAAACGACGAATGGCAACGGCCGTGTCCATGAACATATGCTGACTGAACTAAAGCGCCTGGATGCCGGCAGTTGGAAAGGCCCCCAATTCGCGGGCGAACCGATTCTGACGCTCACTGAAGCGCTGGAATTGGCGCGCCATCGTATTCCCCTCAATCTTGATTTGAAAACGCCTAGAGCAGTTCAAGCTACGGTTACGGCCGTTCGCAATATGGCTATGTTGGATCAAGTCGTCATTACCGGCTGTGCCTGGCGCTGTGTCAAGAAAATTCGCGCCCAAGAACCCAACCTGATGGTGTTGTTGAACCTCAGCCAGTCGATGGAACTCCTGGCACAGCATGGGCCGACGCCGCTTTTTCGACAGGCTTACCTGGCTCAAACTCGCAACGCCGGCGCAGCGGGGATTAACATTAACCATATCTACTTGAATCGAGAGTTGGTAACGGCCGTTCACCAAGCCGGCCTGACCGTGTGGACATGGACAGTAGACGATGAGCCGCGTTTACAAGAATTATGCGGTCTAGGCGTGGACTCGATTACCACCAATTGGCCAGAACGGATGCGTCCGGCGATGAAACGAATTGTTGAGACTCGTTTTCCAAAATGATTTATATTACGTAGTGCGTATTGCGTAACAAATTGCCCCTACACAATACGTAACACCCACTACGCACTACGGCAACAAACCGCAGCTTGGGAAAGAAATCACAAAATTGACATAGTTTCTGGCCTATGCTACAGTTTATTACCGAATGCACACGTGTGCATTGTTTTTTAATCCTGGCTGCACACGTGTGCGATACGGAAGAGGAACCCGATGGCGGTTACGATTAAAGACATTGCCAAAGTTGCCAATGTTTCACACACCACCGTATCCAGCGCTTTGCGCGGGCATCCAGCCATCGCCGCAGACACCATTGCCCGCATCCAAAAAATCGCCGACGAATTAGCTTATATTCCCAACACCGCTGCCCGCGGCCTTAAAACCCAACGCTCCGGCGTATTTGGCGTTATTGTCAGGCGTATCGTAGACCCTTTTTTAGCGAAGTGCTGAATGGTATTGAAGATGTGTTACAAGCGGAGGGGTACACACTTTTCCTGGCGGCTTCTAATCGTGATCCGCAGCGCGAGAAGGCCATTATCCGCACGATGAGCGAGCGCCGGGTAGACGGCGTTATTTTCTGTTCCACCCAGGTTGGGGAGGGGCATTTGCAACAATTGAATCGTTTTGGCGTGCCCAGCGTTTTGATTAACAATCAGGCGTTAGAGGACACGGCCGTTGCCTCTGTTTTCCACGATGACGCCGATGGGAATTATCAGATCACCCAACATTTGATCGAGTTGGGCCATACGCGAATTGGCTACCTGGGCAATAACAACGCCGGACGCACCACTGAAGATCGATTACATGGCTACCAACAAGCGATGCGTGAAGCCGGTCTAGTTGTTTTGCCAGAATACATTATCAATGGCCCCAATGGATTGCCGGAAGGCGGCGTGGAAGGCATGCAGCAATATTTAGAATTGGGAGCGTGCCCAACGGCCGTTGTTTGTTACAACGACATGATGGCGATTGGCGCTATTCAAGCTTTGCAAAGAGCGGGGCGGCGCGTGCCGGACGATTATTCCATCACCGGTTTTGACAATGTTGAACTCAGCGCCTACGTCACCCCGCCGTTAACCACATTCTACCAACCCAAATTCGAGATGGGCCGTCAAGCCGCTTTGATGATGCTGCAATTATTGGCCGAAAACCCCGCTGCCGCGACCGCAGATATCAAAGTATTACGCGGAAAATTATGTGTGCGCGCGTCTACCGCGCCACCGAGAGAATAATCTGTATTACGTATTGCGTATGGGCCACTCAGTTACGCAATACGCAATACGCACTAAAAAAAGGAATCCCATGAAAACAATAACCGCTTACAAAAGCCCCCTACACCAGACCGTGACCACAACCGACACCGACGTCTGGAATGATTCATGCTCCATTGAAGAACTCACCTACGCCATCGAACATGGCGCGGTGGGCGCGACCAGCAATCCCACCATCGTTTTACAAGTTTTGCGCCAGGAATGGCATCTTTGGGAAGATCGCATCCATGAAATCATCGCCGGCAATCCCACCTGGACTGAAGAAGATGTGATGTGGAAAGTGTTTACCGAGATTGGCGTCAAGGGCGCGGAGCTGCTGCTGCCCGTCTTTGAACGAGAAAACGGGCTAAAAGGACGGCTCTCCATCCAAACCAATCCCGCCAATTACCGAAATTCAGAAAAAATGACTGCCCAGGCGATCCAATTTCACAATCTGGCCCCCAACGTACAGGTAAAACTGCCCGTTACCAGCCAGGGGATGAAGGCGATTGAGGAAGCGACCTATCACGGCGTCAACATCAACGCCACCGTCAGCTTTACCGTCTCCCAGGCTATTGCCGTGGGGGAAGCGGTGGAGCGCGGCCTTGACCGGCGGGCGGCCGAGGGTAAACCCGTTGACAATATGCGCCCGGTTTGCACGATTATGGTCGGCCGTACCGATGACTGGATGCAGGTAGTGGCTAAGCGGGATGGCGTCATCGTCAATCCGGCGTATCTGCATTGGGCCGGCGTGGCCGTGTTCAAGAAGGCGTACCGCATCTATCAGGAACGGGGGTATCGCGCCCGTTTGCTGGCCGCCGCCTACCGCCATCATTTGCATTGGTCGGAATTCATCGGCGGCGATGTCATCCTCACAATTCCATCCCAATGGCAGAAATGGTTCAACGCTTCCCAGGTGGGAGTGAAAGAACGCATGGACGATCCGGTTGAGCAAGCGATTATTGATGAGTTGTACGGCCGTATCCCCGACTTCCGCAAAGCATATGATGAGGACGGCATGACCCCGGCCGAATTTGACACTTACGGGGCCACCGTCCGCACCCTGCGCGGCTTCATCGCCTCCTACCACGAACTCATCCGCGTCATCCGCGAAGAGTTTATGCTGCCCAACCCGGATATTAGATCGTAGAACGTATTGCGTATTGCGTAACGCCGCTACGCAATACGCAATACGCAATATGCCATGACCGCAATCTCCCCACAGTTCGACCTCATTACGATGGGGCGCTCATCCATAGACCTGTATGCCAATGATATTGGCGTGCCGTTTGTGGAGATTGAGAGTTTTGCCTCTTACGTGGGCGGCTCGCCGACGAATATTGCGGTGGGGACGCGGCGGCTGGGGTTGAATGTGGCGTTGTTAACGGCCGTTGGCCCCGACCCCATTGGCGATTTTATCCTTCATTTTCTGGAACAGGAAGGGATAGAGACGACATTTATTCCCCGTAAACCAACAGCGCGCAGCAGCGCGGTGGTGTTGGGGATTGAAGCGTCGGGCAAAGCGCCGTTGGTTTTTTACCGCAGCAACGCCGCCGACATTCAACTAACCATAGACGACGTGTTGGCAACTCCCATCACCAAGAGCCGGGCGTTTGTTTTTGTGGGGACAAATTTGAGCCAGGACCCCAGCCGCAGCGCCACTTTCTTTGCCGCCGAACAGGCCCGGGCGACTGGCGCTGCCGTTTTCTGCGACATTGATCTGCGCGCCGACCAATGGCACGACCCCCGCGCCTTCGGCATCGCTATCCGGGCGATTCTGCCCCTGGTAGATGTCGCCTTTGGCACCGAAGAGGAAATTCTGGCGGCCATGTTAACCGACCCCGACCAGTTGAAAATCGCTGATTGGCAAATTTCCGCGCCGGAAATAACAGGAGACGTAGAAGCGGCCATCGCCAGTTTGCTGGCTTATGGGCCGCAGGCTTTGGTCGTCAAACGCGGGCCGCAAGGTTGTACTGTCTTCCTCAAGGATGGACAGGTGTTGGATGTGTCCGGCTTTCCGGTCGAGGTTCTGAATGTGTTAGGGGCGGGAGATGCGTTTGCCAGCGGGTTCATTTACGGCCGTTTACAAGGCTGGGATTGGGTCAAATCAGCCCGCATGGGCAATGCTTGCGGCGCAATCGTCGTCACCCGGCACGGCTGCGCCAACTTCATGGGCTACGAGGATGAGGTTTTGCAGTTTATTGAGGAAAGAGGCGGATTCTGAAACGTAGTGCGTATTGCGTATTGCAACATACTGCTACGTAATACGCAATACGCAGCGCGAGGAAAACATGAAAACAAGACGACTCACAATGGCTCAGGCCATTATCCAATTTTTGCAGAATCAGTATGTGGAACGGGATGGAATGGAACGGCCGTTTTTTGCCGGTTGTTTTGGTATTTTTGGGCACGGCAACGTAGCCGGAATTGGGCAGGCGTTGCAGCAAATGCCTGATTTTCGCTACTACCAGACCCGTAACGAACAAGCAATGGTGCATACGGCCGCCGCCTACGCCAAAATGCGCAACCGTCTACAAACCTTCGCTTGCCCCACTTCCGTCGGGCCGGGGGCAACCAACATGGTTACTGGCGCGGCTGGGGCCACCATCAATCGTCTGCCCGTCCTGCTGCTGCCCGGCGATGTTTTCGCCCGGCGCAACGTGGCTCCGGTCTTGCAGCAGTTAGAAATGCCCTACTCCCAGGACTTTTCCGCCAACGATGTGTTTAAACCCGTCTCCCGCTACTGGGACCGCATCAACCGGCCGGAACAAATCATCACCTCGCTGCCGGAAGTGATGCGGGTGTTGACTTCGCCGGCCGATACAGGCGCGGTCACGCTGGCTTTGCCCCAAGATGTGCAGGCGGAAGCGTATGATTACCCGGTTGCATTGTTCGAGAAACGGGTGTGGACTATTCCGCGCCCACTGCCCGATGCCAGGTTGCTGCAACGCGCCGCCGACCTGATCAAATCTAGCCAGAAACCGCTTGTCGTGGCTGGCGGCGGCGTCATTTACAGCGCAGCGACAGACGCACTGGCTGCGTTTGTATCCCAAACCGGCATTCCTGTGGGCGAGACGCAAGCGGGCAAAGGTAGCTTGCGTTACGACAATCCGCTCAATCTGGGCGCCATCGGGGCGACGGGGACGTTTGGCGCCAACATCATGGCGCGGGAAGCCGATTTAGTCATCGGCATCGGCACGCGCTACAGCGACTTTACCACCGCTTCCAAAACCGCTTTCCAAAACCCCGACGTGCGCTTCATCAACATCAACATCGCCGAATTTGACGCCTATAAACACAGCGGCCTGCCCCTCACTGGCGATGCGCGGGAGACAATCAACGTATTGGCCGGTTTGTTGGCTGGTTGGATGGTTGGCGCTGAATACCGCGCCCGCGCCGAAAAATTTAACCAGGATTGGGATGCGGAAGTGGAACGCATTTACAATTTGGGCCACGAACCGCTGCCCAGTCAGGGGGAGGTTATCGGCGCGGTCAACAGCTTCTCCGACGAGCGGGATGTGGTATTGTGCGCCGCCGGTTCCGCGCCGGGCGACCTGCATAAGTTATGGCGCACCCGCGATCCCAAAGGGTACCACCTGGAATACGGTTACTCCTGTATGGGGTATGAAATCGCCGGCGGCCTGGGGGCCAAAATGGCCTGCCCTGACCGCGAGATTTATGTGATTGTGGGCGATGGCTCCTACCTGATGTTGGCTCAGGAAATTGTCACTTCGGTGCAAGAAGGGGTGAAGCTGACCATCATTTTGATTGACAATCACGGCTACGGCAGTATTGGCGCCTTGTCCCGCTCGCTGGGCAGCCAGGGGTTCGGCACGCGCTACCTGTTCCGGGATGAGCGCACAGGCCAGCTGCCTACCGATGAAATGCCGATGAGCGAGGCAGTGGAATCCTATCTGCCGGTTGATTATGCGGCGAATGCGCGCAGTTTAGGGGCGCATGTGATTAAAGTGGATGCCATCCCCGATCTCAAAAAGGCGTTAGCAGAGGCGAAGAAACAGACGAAAACCACTCTGATTTATGTAGAAACAGACCGCTACGCCGGCGTCCCCGGCTACGAATCCTGGTGGGATGTGCCGATTGCGGAAGTCTCTGAAATCAAGTCGGTACAGGAATCACGCGCCGAGTACGAGAAAGCGCGAGAGAATGAGCGGTATTTCTTATAAGGAGATTGAATTGTGACCGTAAAAGTTGGCCTGATTGGCGCGGGACGGATGGGCGGGGCGTTGGCGTATCATTTGGCGTTTAGTGTGGAAACGGCCGTTTTCACAGCCATCGCCGACCCAAATATTGAAGCCGCCCAATCATTGGCAAAAAAGTGCGGCGTTACTGACACCTACAGCGATTACCATGAGATGCTGACCCGCGACGACCTGGACGCCGTGGTGATTGTGACGCCGACAAATACGCATGTCGAACTGATCAAAGCGGCCGCCGCCGCCGGAAAACACATCTTTACTGAAAAGCCGCTGGCGTTAACGTTGGCCGCCTGCGACGAGGCGATTACGGCTGTGGAAACGGCCGGCGTCAAAATGATGGTCGGTTTTATGCGCCATTTTGATCCCGCTTATAGGGCTGCCAAACAGAAAATAGATGCCGGGGCCATCGGCAATCCCGTTATGTTCAAATCCATTGGCCGCGATCCCTGGCGCACCAGCCTGGAATATGCCAAACGGGAAAACAGCGGCGGACTCATCGCCGATATGGCCGCCCATGATTTCGACCTGGCCCGTTGGCTGATGGGCAGCGAGGTGGAGCGCGTACACAGCGAAGGCGGCTGCCTGGTCTTTCCTGAGTTGGGCGACGTGGGCGATATTGATAATGCTGTTGTGAATCTCAAATTTGCCAACGGCGCAGTAGGCAATGTGGATGTGAGTCGTAATGCCATCTACGGGTATGACATCCGCACGGAAGTGATTGGTTCCGAAGGCAGTTTGATGATCGGCACGCTGCAACAAACGTCTACCCTGCTGCTGACGCGCAATCAAGTTTGCCATGATACCATCCCCGGCTTTATGGCCCGCTTTGCCGGTGCGTATGCGGCCGAGATTCGTGATTTTGTGCAAGCGATTGAGGATAACCGGGAAACGGCCGTTACCGGCCAAGACGCCCGCGCCGCCACCGCTATCGGCATCGCCGCCACCCGCTCCCTGGATGAGGCGCGGCCCGTATTACTGAGCGAGATTGAATAAGAGGTTACGTATCGCGTATTGCGTAGAGAGGTTACGCAATACGCAATAGAAACAAGGAGGTGATCGCTATCGCCTAAAAAATATACAACAAGTAAACACAACCCATTTTATTTTTGAGAAACAAAACTTGTGGAGGAAAAGAATGTTAAAACATAGAACATGGTTCGTAATTTTATTGGTTCTCCTGCTTGCTTTGGTTGCTTGCGGGGGTGATACAAGCGAAGAACCGGCTGCCGAGGAACCAGTAGCCGAGGAACCGTCCGCTGAGGAGCCAGCCGCCACAGGCGCAGGCCCCCTCATGCGCGGCGATATTCGCATTATCGTTGTCAGCCACGGGCAAGCCTCCGATCCCTTCTGGTCAGTCGTTAAAAATGGCGTCGATCAAGCCGCCGAAGATTTGGGCATCACGGTTGAATATCAGGCTCCCCAGACCTTTGACATGGTTGCTATGTCGCAGTTGATTGATGCCGCCGTGGCTTCCAAGCCTGATGGCCTGGTGGTCTCTATTCCTGACGCCGACGCCCTGGGCGACTCCATTCGCGCCGCTATTGACGCCGGCATTCCCGTCATCTCCATGAACTCCGGCAGCGATGTCGCCAAAGAGATGGGTATTCTGGTGCATGTCGGCCAGACCGAGTATGAAGCCGGTTTTGGCGGCGGCGAACGCATGGCCGCCGCCGGCGTTACCAATGCTATCTGCATCAACCAGGAAGTGGGCAATGTGGCCCTTGATCTGCGCTGCCAGGGTTTTGCCGATGCGTTAGCGGAAGCAGGCGCAACATCAGAAGTATTGGCTGTAGACCTGGCTGATCCGGTAGACGCACAGCAGCGCATCGACGCCGCCCTCACTGCCAATGCCGCAGCCGACGGAGTCTTAACGCTAGGCCCCACCGGAGCCGCGCCCGCTTTGGCTGCCCTGACCGATCGCGGTCAACTGGGCGAGATTCAGTTGGCAACCTTTGACTTGTCGCCGGAAGTATTGGCAGCAATTCGTGATGGCGATATGCTCTTTGCTATTGACCAGCAGCAATACATTCAAGGGTATTTGCCCATCGTCTTGCTGACACTTTACAATACCAATCTCAACACCATTGCCAATGACGTCCTGATGACTGGCCCTGGGTTTGTGACTCAAGAAACGGCCGCGGCCGTTATTGATTTGAGCGCGGCCGGGACACGTTAGAAAGATCGTATTGCGTATTACGTATCACGCAATACGCAATACGTTTTACAAGAGGAGAAAAAGTTATGGCTACCACATCCTCATCTGTACAAAAAGATGAACGTCTGGCTGAAGTGGGTACACTCAGCCGCTTATTGCGCCGTCCTGAACTGGGAGCCGTTGGCGGCGCTGTTTTGGTATGGGTATTCTTTGCCATTGCGGCTCCCGGCGGCTTTTTAAGTTTGCGGGGCACGGCTAGTTATTTGGAAACGGCCGCGCAAATTGGCATTCCGGCCGTTGCCGTGGCCTTGCTCATGATTGGCGGGGAATTCGATCTCTCTATTGGTTCTTTAATTGGCTTCGCCGGCATGATTCCCGCCATTTTAGCCACCGAAGTGGGAATCCCGCTTTATATTGGCGCCATCATTGCCCTCCTGTTTTCACTCGGCCTGGGATTTGTGAACGGCTGGCTGGTTGTCCGTACGAAGCTGCCCTCTTTCATCATTACCCTGGCTGGTTTATTTACCATCAGCGGACTAACCATTGCCTTTACCCGAATGATCACCGGGCGAACCCAGGTAGGCAGCTTGGGTAAGGCGGCTGGTTATGGATTCATGAATGCCCTGTTCAACTCTGACATACCCATCGGGGAGGCCAATTTCCCCATTTCTATCATTTGGTGGCTTCTTTTTGCAGCGCTGGCCACCTGGATATTGTTGCGCACACAAATAGGTAATTGGATTTTTGGTTTGGGCGGCGATGAGAATGCCTCCCGCAATGTCGGCGTCCCTGTGGAACGACTCAAAATTGGTCTCTTTATGCTAACGGCGTTTTCGGCCTGGCTGGTGGCAACCATTCAAATCACGGTTGTGAAATCGGCCGATACCCTGCGTGGATTTGGGCAAGAATTTGTTTTTATTATTGCCGTTGTGATTGGCGGCACCCTCCTAACAGGCGGTTATGGCTCTGCGGTGGGCGCAGTGCTGGGAGCTTTAGTCTTTGGCATGGTGCGTTCAGGTATTGTTTTTGCCGGAGTGGATGCAGATTGGTTCAAGGTATTTATGGGTGTTATGTTAATTACTGCTGTTTTAGTTAATAATTTCATCCGTAAACAGGCCGAGGAGGCGACAAAATGAGCCAAAGTGATGTTCCCATGATAGATGTTCGTAACATTTCTAAACATTTTGGCAGTGTTATCGCCCTGAGCGATGTCTCGATGAATGTTTATCCCGGCGAAGTGATGTGCTTGCTGGGAGATAATGGGGCGGGTAAATCAACGTTGATCAAGGCGTTATCAGGCGTTCATAAGCCAACGAAGGGAGCGTATTTTGTTGAGGGGAAGCCCGTAAATTTCGAGTCGCCTCGCGATGCGTTGGCGGCGGGCATCGCCACAGTTTATCAAGACCTATCTATGATTCCATTGATGAGTATTGCCCGTAACTTCTTTTTAGGGTCTGAACCGACGAAAGGCAGCGGCTTATTCAAACGTTTTGATGTTAGATTAGCCGATCGGGTAGCTCGTGAAGAGATGCAGAAGATGGGGATTGACATTCGTGACCCATCCCAAGTGGTGGGGACGTTGTCTGGCGGGGAGCGGCAGTCGGTAGCGATTGCCCGGGCTGTCTATTTTGGCGCCAAAGCGTTGATTTTGGATGAGCCAACGGCCGCTCTTGGCGTGAAGCAAGCGGGGACGGTATTGCGTTACATTGCCCAATCCCGCGCCAAAGGCATTGCCGTTATCTTTATTACCCATAATCCACACCATGCGTATGCGGTGGGCGACCGCTTTACGATTCTCAAGCGCGGCCGCACGCTGGGGACGTTTACGAAGGAAGAGATGCCGCGCGAGGAGATGGTGCGCATGATGTCGGGCGCGGATGAGTTGGAAGCGTTGACGCACGAATTAAAGGAATTTGAACACAGCGACCAGATGGCAGCGGACGTCCGTTCGACCATGATCGATCAACAACTTTCGGGAACAGTGGGTAAAGGAGGGACGTGATGTCCGATTTAACGCCCTGGCAAATTTACGATCTGGTAAACCGGCCCAATCCGCTGTGGCTGGCCGGCATCAATCTCAGCGGCGCTAATTTGAGCGGCGTCAGCTTACGCGAATGCGACTTGCGCGGTGCCGATTTGAGCGGGGCCAATTTGAACGGCGCTTCGCTGCGCGGCGCGAATTTAACGGGCGCCAATCTGGCAGACGCCAACTTGACGCGCGCTAATTTGCGCGACGCCCGATTAAATGACGTTCGTTTATCCGGAGCTGTGTTGTATGAAGCCAATTTGCGTAACGCCCATCTCATTGGAGCGGATGCCAAAGGCGCGAATTTCCACGAGGCTTTTCTGTCCCAGGCGGTTTTGAAGGGCGCAGATCTGCGCGAAGCTGATTTTAGCGGCGCGCAGTTGAAGGGAGCCAATCTGTTTGACGCCCAAATGGACGGGGCAAAATTAGACGGCGCTCAGTTAAACGGAGCGATGAAACCGGGCGGCGATATTTATGAATAAAGTGTTACGTATTGCGTCGAACCAGTTACGCAATACGCATTACGCAATAGAAAAGAAGGCAAATAATGAGTGAAAATAGTTTGATAATGAATTACATCAATGGCGAATGGCGCAAATCAAGCGCGACGAACTATTTGGATGTAGTGAATCCGGCCACGGCCGAAATCCTGGGCAAAGTGCCCCTGTCGCCGGGCAGCGAGGTGCAAGAAGCGGCCCGTCTGGCCAATGAAGCGTTTGCAGAGTGGCGGCGCATTCCGGCTCCGAACCGGATTCAGTATTTGTTCAAAATGAAGGAGCTGCTCGAAGAAAACTTCGAGGATATTTCGCGTACCATCACGATGGAATGCGGCAAAGCCATTGGCGAATCGCGCGGCGAAATGCGCCGGGCGATTGAAAATGTAGAGGTTGCCTGCGGTATTCCCATGATGATGATGGGCGATTTCTCCGAAGATATCGCCCGCGGCATTGATGAGATCATGATCCGGCAGCCGGTGGGGGTATGCGCCATCATCTCGCCGTTCAATTTTCCGGGCATGATTCCGTTCTGGTTCCTGCCCTACGCCATTGCCACTGGCAACACGGTCATCGTCAAGCCGTCGGAGAAGGTGCCGCTGACGATGGTGAAGGTGTTTGAGATTCTGGAACAGTTGGATTTGCCGCCGGGGGTCATTAACCTGGTGAATGGGGACAAGGAGGCGGTGGACGCGATTCTGGATCACCCGGCGATTCGGGCGATTAGTTTTGTGGGGTCAACGGCCGTTGCCAAATACATCTACGCACGCGGCGCGGCCAACGGCAAACGGGTGCAGGCGCAGGGTGGGGCCAAAAACCCGATTATCATCCTGCCCGACGCCGATATGGAGATGACGACGTGCATCACGGCCGATTCTGCCTTTGGCTGCGCCGGGCAGCGTTGTTTGGCGGCGTCCGTCGCCATTACGGTGGGGGATGCGCGGCATACCTACACAGAAGCGATTGCCGAAGCGGCGGCTTCCCGCGTGGTGGGGTATGGATTGGATGAAGCGGTGCAGATGGGGCCGGTGATCACGGTTCCCAGCAAGGATCGCGTCGAGAGCTTGATCCAGCAGGGGGCTGATGAGGGGGCGACGGTGTTGGTGGACGGCCGTTCTGCGTCTATTTCCGGCTACGAAAGCGGCAACTTCGTCCGTCCCACCATTTTGGCTAATATCAACCCGGCGGGCGAGCTGGCCAAGACCGAGATCTTCGGCCCGGTATTGAGCTTAATGCACGTTAACACAATTGATGACGCTATTCAACTGGTCAACAGCGGCCAATACGGCAACATGGCCTGCCTGTTTACCAACAGCGGCGCGGCAGCGCGCCAATTCCGCTACGAAGCGCAGGCGGGCAACATCGGCATCAACATTGGCGTGGCCGCGCCAATGGCCTTCTTCCCCTTTAGCGGCTGGAAGGAGAGTTTCTTTGGCACACTGCATGGACAGAGCAAACACGCGGTTGAGTTCTTTACGCAAACGAAAGTCGTGGTTGAACGCTGGCCGAAAGAGTGGTCACGGCAATTCTAAAGAGAAGGATTATAAATGGGAAAACAATTCAGCTATGGTGTGTATGGCGTTGGACGTATTGGAAAGGTTCATGCGTCCATCGTTTTGGAGCAAGGCCATAAGATAATCGCAATAGGTGATGACGAACAAACGGCCGTATCAGCCGCGCAAAAGGAACTTAATGCCGCATCCGTCAAAACCTTCAACAATCCTGAGGACATGGTTCGGGACATAGCAAACGAGATCGACGCTGTGATCATTGCCTCGCACACAAAAGATCATGCCCGACACGCACGGCCGTTCGTTAAAGCGCAGATTCCTATTTATTTGGAAAAACCGCTAACCGATGACCTGGAAGAAGCATTTGATTTTGTCGCGGCGATAGGCCGGGACGAACGCCAAATTCAGATCGGGTTACAACGACGATATGACCCAGCCTTGCTTTATGCCAAAGAATTGCTCGACTCAGGCTTGATCGGCGACATCCGCGAAATACGCTGTATTTTGAGAGATCAATTCCCTCCTCCGAAAACATACAGCAGTCGCGGGTTGATCATTGACATGGGCATACACGTAGCCGATGAAGCGATTTTCTTCCTAGATGAATTCCCCAATGAAGTGTGGGCGAGCGTACATCACACGAAAGGGTATAACAGTCCCATTGATGAAGGCGGCGATACAGCATTTGTGACGTTTGTGACGCCATCAAATATTGTGGGCAGATTGGATTTAAGTCGTACCCACTCCTCAGGCTATAACAATGAGACATACATCATAGGCACAGAAGGCACACTGCATGTAGGTCGCTTTGCCGGATACCCTGGACCCATCCATGTTGAGCTTTGGAAAAATGATGGAACGCGACATCCCCGTTCAAGATCGTTCGAGATGACTTATCTTAAAGGGGATTATCCAGAATTCTTACCTCGATTTGATATTGCCTATAGAAACGCCCATCGCCTATTTCGAGACGCCGTGGAAACGGGCGACTCCTTCGTCGTCACCCAAAATCATGTGCTAGATGCCCAAGTTTTTGTTGAAGCCGCACATCGGTCAGCTCAGAATGAGGGACTACATTATAAAATAGAAAGGTTTGATGATCTGCAGCAGTACAAAATGGCCTGTATTTCAAATGGCTTAGTGGACAGCGAGTAGCTAAATAATCCATGCGGCTATCACCAAATTTTTGTGACTATATGGGTGTCATTTCGACCAGAGGGAAAAATCTTTTTCAGCGCATTAGACGGCAAAGATTTCTCCTCGCTCCGCTCGTCGAAATGACAGAGACCGGTGCAGTTACAATTTTTTTGACACGATTGCGCGTAACCGTTCAGCCGCCAACAGACTTTTGAAGTTTTGCAGTCGAGTACACAACCACACGGAGCGTCAAAACTTCAAAAGTCTCCAGGGGGGAGTGACCGCTTACGATTGCGCACGTGTGGATGGAGGCGAGGAATGATAAAAGTAGCCAATGCCCCTTGTTCATGGGGTGTTTTGGAGTTTGATTTAGAGGGTGAGGCGGCCGGATACGCCCAGGTTTTAGATGAAATGGCTGAGACCGGGTATGCCGGTACGGAGTTGGGGGATTGGGGGTTTATGCCTACTGATCCGGATGTACTGCGGGCTGAGTTGGCGCAACGCAATCTGACGATGTTGGGGGCGTTTGTGCCGGTGGCGTTGAAGGATGAAAGCAGCCATGCCGCTGGGGCGGAAACGGCCGTGCGCGCAGCCAAATTGTTAGCGGCCGTTGCCGGAGACACCCCCTTCATCGTTCTGGCCGATGACAATGGCAGCGTGCCGGAACGCACCCAAAACGCCGGACGGGTCACGCCGGAGATGGGATTGAGCGAGGCCGAGTGGCAAACCTTTGCCCAAGGGGCGGAAGCGGTGGCCCGCGCCGTGAAGGAAGCGACGGGACTGCGTACCGTTTTCCACCATCACTGCGCCGGGTACGTGGAAACGCCGGCTGAATTGGCAAAATTGCTGGCATTGACGGATCCCAATTTGTTGGGCGTTTGCTTTGATACCGGCCATTACCGCTTTGCTGGCGGCGACCCGGCGGCAGCAATTCGGGAATTGAACGGCCGTATCTGGCACATGCATTTCAAGGACTGCCACCCGGAAGTCGCCCGGAAGTCCCGCAAGGAGGGATGGGATTATTTTACTTCGGTGAATCGCGGCGTTTTTTGTGAATTGGGGCGGGGCGAGGTTGATTTTACGGCCGTTAAAGCAGCCCTGGAAGCAATCGGCTACGATGATTGGATTGTCGTCGAGCAGGACGTGCTGCCGGGGATGGGCAGCCCCAAAGAAAGCGCGGCCCGGAATCGGCAATACTTACGGCAGATTGGCCTGTAGGAACGTAGTGCGTATTGCGTATTGCGTAATATGCACTACGCAATACGCAATATAAGGATATAGCATGAAAGAACACCTGATTAAACCCAATCACGACAGTGAAATTTTGATGAATGTCACGCCGGAGTCGGCGGGATGGAATTACTTGAGCTTTAAAGTTGTCGCGCTTAAGGCGGGCGAAAAATATGAGCAGGCAACTGGCGGCGATGAAATAGCGTTGGTTCCCTTGCAAGGGCAAGCGACTCTGACGGCAAATGAGGCGCAATTTGAGGTGTCGCGTCAGGGGTATTTTGAGGAGCCGCCTCATATTTTGTACGCGCCGCCGGGAACGGCCGTTACCGTTACCGCCATCACCCCGTTTGAGTTTGCCGTTGGCGGCGCGCCGGCCGAGGGCAAGTACCCCATCCGCTTGTTCCGCCCCGACGAGATGAAACAAGAAGTACGCGGCGGCGGCGTGGCTGTGCGGCAGGTCAACCACGTCCTGGCCTATCCGCTGCCCGCCGAGCGGCTGATTTTGTTCGAGGTCTACGTGCCCGGCGGCGGTTACTCCGGCTGGCCGCCCCACTGCCATGACCGGTTCGCCGATTCTCCGTATCTGGAAGAGGTGTACTACTATCGCATTGACCCGGAAAAATCGGGGTACTGCCTCCATCGCAACTATCGCGTTGACACTGATTTCGACGAAGTTTTCACCATTCAGGATGGCGAATGTGTGCTGGTGACGCAGGGCTTCCATCAGGTAGCCGTGCCGCCTGGCTCGCAGGTCTATTTCCTCAACTACCTGGCTGGCGAACTGCTGGACGAAGATCGCGGTACGCCGCCTTACGATGACCCGGATTGGGGCTGGATGAAAGAAGATTACGATGGCAACAAGTTGGCGCTGCCGCTGTTTGGCAAATGAGTCTATTGCGTATTGCGTATTGCGTATCCAGAGAGACTTTACGTAATATGCAATATGCAATATGATCCAAAAAAGGAATATGCAATGAGAAATGACAAGGTTTTACGGATGGGCGTGATTGGGGTGGGGCGCATCGGCAAAATTCATGCCAAAAGCATCGCCACCCGTACGCCTGGGGCTGTGTTGGCGGCTGTGGCCGATGTGAATTTGGCGGCGGCGGCGGAAACGGCCGTCAAATTCAACGTCCCCATCATCACCGAAGATTACCATACGCTTTTGGCCGATCCCAACATTGACGCAGTGGCTATCTGTTCCGCCACCGACACCCACGCCCAAATCATGCAGGAAGCGGCGGCAGCCGGGAAACACATCTTTTGTGAAAAACCGATTGATCATAGCCTGGAAAAGATTGACGCCGCGCTGGCGACGGTAGAAAAGGCGGGCGTGAAGCTGCAAATCGGTTTTAACCGTCGTTTCGACGCTAACTTCCGCAAGGTTCGGCAAATGGTCGCCGACGGCAAAATCGGCGAGCTGCATATTTTACGCATCACCAGCCGCGATCCGGCCCCGCCGCCCATCGAATATGTGAAGGTGTCGGGCGGCATGTTCCTGGATATGACCATCCATGATTTTGACATGGCCCGTTATCTGGCGGGCAGCGAGGTAGAGGAAGTGTACGTGGCCGCCGGGGTGATGGTGGACCCGGCGATTGGCGAGGCGGGGGATGTGGATACGGCCGTTATCACCCTCAAATTTGCCAACGGCGCCATTGGCACCATTGATAACAGCCGCAAAGCGGTCTACGGCTACGACCAGCGGGTGGAAGTTTTTGGCTCCGAAGGGATGGTCTCTGCGGCGAATAACATGCCCAACACGCATGTTTACAGCAGCGCCGACGGCGTGCATTCGGAAAAACCGCTCTACTTTTTCCTGGAACGATACATGGAATCGTTTGTGGCCGAGATGCAGGCATTTGTCCAGGCTGTCTTGCAAGATGAAGAGCCGCCGGTTGTGGGAGCGGACGGCCGTATTCCAGTCATCATCGGGTTGGCGGCCAAGAAATCTTATCTTGAAAACCGACCAGTAAAATTGAGCGAGATCGTCTGATGTTCTGTAAGTTAGAGACCCATAATGTGCAAAATTTCCATTGGGCCATCAATATTGCGCAACAACTGCTGGTGGCAAACGTTGGCTTGACTACTTGGAGACCAGAATTTTTTGAGGGCTAACCTGCAAGAGGCAAGTTTTCCATCGTACAGGTCATTTGAGGATCATTCCTTACAAACGCATCTTTTGGGCACCTCTGACGTGCGACCGCCAAGAGAAATCGGTACGTACTCGCTGGATTGAGGTGAAGCCAGCCTGCCAGCTTCACGCAAAAAAAAGGGGTTCTTTAGGATTTCGCGGGGTCGAGGAAAAAACCTGACACGAATAACACGAATGACACGAATAATAAGAAAATTCGTGAAAATTCGTGCCATTCGTGTCAAAAAATTAACCATCCGGTGAACTAACCACGCGAAATCC
>JAJRYT010000234.1 GCA_024275635.1 Chloroflexota bacterium
GTGTCTATACAGGCATTATCATGCAACTATGACTTCATCCCCCCTCGTCAAACCGTGCGTGCGGTTTTCCCGCACACGGCTTTCCGATAGGCTTCTTCTAAAAGCATTCGCAGTTTTGTCAGGTCTAGCATTTCGACGGGTTTCTTGCTCCTTTTTCTTGAATTCAGCCTGGCTGACTTGTTTTTCTCGGTTGAAAATATCTGGTAGCCTTTCCTTGGCTTGCTTTCGCCAGTGTCGCAACTGGTTGACATGAACGCTGTATTCGGCCGCAGCTTCGTTTAGGGTTTTATCTTCGCGCAATAAGTCGAGGACGACTTTACTTTTGAAATTGGGGGAATATTGTTTTCTCATGCTCTTGAGTCTACCTTAAACCTCCCTTTTTTCTGTCCGGATTTTGCTAGGCCATTATATTCGCAAGCGGCTGAAGGAATTAGGCTATCTTTTGGCCTGATCGCATGTTTGTAAGCTGAGGTTGTTTCCTGCCTGTTTGTCGTTAGATTGTTGTAAGAAATCCCGTAAACTTTTTTGATATAATGTAGTACTGGAGTCCTATCTGTCAATGGACAAGCTCTCCATGATAGCGTCCATCAATTAACAACTCAGGCAAAGCTTTGTTTAATAAAGCTTTGCCTTTTTGTTTTTGAACCACCGCTATTTCCCCGGAAGCTTGCCCGTCTTTCACATTTATCGCAAAGGAGAAAAAATGAGTGATAAGCGAAGATATGTCCTATTTTTTGTTTTAGCCATTGCCCTGGTAGCCCTGTTCGGCGTAGGCACAACGGCTCAAGCACAAACAGTAGACTTGATCCTCACAGGGGTAATTGATGGCCCGCTCACGCTAGGCACACCCAAAGTCGTTGAGTTTTACGTCATCAACGACATCCCCGATCTTAGTATCTATGGTTTTGGATCAGCCAACAACGGGGGTGGTAGCGACGGCGAAGAGTTCACCTTCCCCGCCGACGCTGCCACGGCCGGCAGTTTCATTTACGTGGCCACAGAAGTCCCGCAATTCACCGCCTGGTTCGGTTTTGCCCCCAACTACACTAGCGGCGCCACCGCGATTAACGGGGACGATGCGATTGAACTGTTCCAAAATGGCAGCGTCGTTGATGTATTTGGTGACATTAACGTAGATGGCACCGGCCAACCATGGGAATATATGGATGGCTGGGCTTATCGCGTGGATGGGACCGGCCCCGATGGCACAACCTTCATGTTAGCCAACTGGACATTCAGCGGCCCCAATGCACTAGACGGCGAGTCGTCTAACGGCACAGCAGCAACACCTTTCCCCACAGGTTCCTATGCGCCTGGCGGCGGTGGCGATAGCGCCCCCGTCGTATCCAGCACAGTCCCCGGCAATGGGGCTGCCAATGTTGCTGTTGCTGCCAATATTGACGTTAACTTTAATGAAGCTGTCACCGTGACCGGCAGTTGGTTTGAGATTAGCTGCGCCAACAGTGGGTTGCATACGGCCGTTGTCAGCGGCGGGCCGCAAAACTACACACTTAATCCCGACACCGATTTTGATAACAGCGAAACCTGCACCGTCACCGTATTTGCTTCACAAGTTACCGATGTGGATACAGACGATCCCCCGGATAACATGAACTCCGACTTCGTCTGGAGCTTCGATACCGAGAGCCTGCCCATTGCCGGCGTCGTCATCAACGAATTCCAGGCCGATCCGGCATCCGATTTGACCGGCGACGCCAATGGCGACGGCGTCCGCGACTTCAGCGATGATGAATTCATCGAAATCGTCAACGCCAGCGGCGGCGATCTAGACATCTCCGGATGGACATTGGCCGATGGATACAGTGTGCGCCATACCTTCCCAGCCGGCACGACCATCCCCGATAGCTGCTCGGCTGTCGTCTTTGGCGGCGGTACACCCACCGGGGTGTTCGGTGGCAGCGTTGTTCAAACAGCCTCCGGAGGTAGTTTAGGGTTGAGCAATGGCGGCGACACCATAACATTAAGTGACGGCGCCAACAATTTAATCTATGTGTATGGCAGCGAAGGCGGGTACAATCAATCGCTTACGCGCGATCCCGACATCACCGGCGCAGATCCGCTTGTCGAGCATAGCACAGCCACCGGCTCTGGCGGGGCGCTCTTCTCCCCTGGGACGATGATAGATGGTTCGCCGTTTGCCGGCTGTGCGCTCCCAGTTTCTATCTTTGATATTCAGTTTACGGCCGATCCCGGCGGCGACTCCCCCTATAATGGGCAAAAAGTTAAAACACAGGGCGTGGTAACGGCCGTCTTCGGCAACAACGTCTTCATCCAGGACGGAACCGGCCCCTGGAACGGCATTCTTCTCTTCACGCCCAGCATCCCCTTAGCCGTTGGCGATCTGGTAGAAGTCACCGGTTCCGTCAGCGAATTCTTCAACAAAACCGAAATCGCCTTCGGTGATGTGGCTGTCCTTAGCGCCGGCAATCCTCTGCCCGCACCAGAACTCTTATCAACCGGCGCGGTACCCCAAGAGCAGTGGGAAAGCGTCCTTGTGCGCGTTGAAAACGCAACCGTCACCAACGACAATCTTGGTTTTGGCGAATGGTTGATAGACGATACCAGCGGCGGCGTCCGCGTGGACGATCTGGGCAGCTACACCTACGCCCCCACCAACGGCGACCTGCTGGACTTTGTTCAAGGCCCGCTGGATTTCAGCTTTAGTAACTTTAAGATCCAGCCGCGCGGCGATACCGACGTTTCCTTTACGCCACCGCCGCCGCCCGTCCTCAGCATCATGGAAATTCAGGGCTCCGGTCAGTTCTCGGCCTACGACAGTCAAATTGTGGAAACCAGCGGCATCGTGACCCTGTTCACGGCCAACGGGTTCAACTGCTGGATACAAGACCCTGTTGGCGACGGCAATCCGGCCACATCCGACGGCATCTACGTAGATGATTGCGGTTCACCCGATCAGGGTGACATCCCATCCGTTGGCGACATTATCCGTGTTATCGGACAGGTGGAAGAACGGCAATTCGGCAACGCATTGCCGCTGACACGTCTGCGCGCGGCCGCCTTCATCGAAGTCCTTTCCAGCGGTAACCCATTACCCCCGCCTATCCTCATCTCCGACCTGCCCAACGAATCCATCCCGGACGGGATCGCCTTCTGGGAATCCCTCGAAGGGATGATGGTTCAAGTAAAATGGGGCCGCCCTGTGGCCGCAACCAGCCGATTTGGTGAATTTGCAATGGTCACGCGCACTGATGGCCGAAGAGGGTCCGGCATCTTCAGATTACACCAAAACCTGCTTATCCGCAGCATTGGCGATGAACTGGTTGACTACAACCCCGAACGCATCATAGTAGATGACAGCAGTCTTGCTGATCCCATCATTGTGAACCTGCGCGATCGCATTTGGAACCTCACTGGTGTGGTTGATTACACCTTTGGCAATTACAAGTTGCAGCCCATAAGCTACCATATCAGACCAAAAGGATTACCCAGCATACCTGCTGGCAGGCATGACGGGCCATTAGGCAACACGGTGATTACCACTTTCAATGTCGAGAACCTGTTCGATCTGGTAGATAATCCCGATAAGAGCGACGGCCACAGCACACCCACGCCAGAAGAGTTGGAAACACAACTTACCAAGCTGGCTATGGCTATTGAGCTTGAACTGCGGCTGCCTGAAATTATCATTGTACAGGAAGTAGAGAATACAGCGATCCTGCAAGAGTTAGGCAACCGTGTAAATACGGCCGCCGGCACAAATTACGTCGCCACCTCCTTTGAAACAAGTGACGCTCGCGGCATTGAGGTCGGTTTCCTTTGGGATGATAACCGCGTCGATCTGTTAAATGCCTTCCAGATGGCTGGACCTGACGTGGAAGCAGCCTTTGGGCCAACCAGCGCCAGCCCTGGCCGCGAACCGTTAGTGGGCGCTTTCGACATTGATGGCTATGAAATCACCATCATTGGCAACCATTTCAAGAGCAAGGGCGGTGACGATCCCTTGTTTGGCGTTAATTGGCCACCGATCCGCGCAACCGAAGTACAACGCAAATTACAAGCCCATGTGGTACGTGATTACGCCAATCAATTACTAAGTGCGAATCCGGATGCGCTGGTTATGGTTACTGGCGACTTGAATGACTTCCCATTTGCCGAACCGGGCGAAGGCAGCGACCATCCGGTTGGTATTCTGGAAGGTGGCGCTGGGGAAATCCCGTTAACAAACTTGATCTCCCGTGAAAAAGCAGCCGATCGTTACACGTTTGTGTTTGATGGTAATAGTCAGGTATTAGACCATATGTTGGTCAGCCCGGCATTGAACGCGTTAGTGCGTGATGTTGACATCCTCCACTTTAACGCTGTCATGCCCGCTTACCTGAGCAGTGACCCAACGACAACCCTCCGGGCTTCGGATCATGATCCGATTGAGGCCCGCTTCCGTCTGAGGTAAGCAGCCACCTTAAAGCTGGAAGCTGTCAGCCTCCAGTTTATTAGCCTTCAAACAAAGTTAGTTAAAAGGTGGAACCCAATAATTGGGTTCCACCTTTTTGCGTGTTCTCTGTAGGATCATAAAACAAAACAGCGGTATCGAGAAATTTCGATACCGTTGTATTACCTACCTATATTTAACTCATTTCTATCTTGTATCCACACAATATATTCGGAATGAGTCGTATTTATCTTGCTTAGCTCCTCAGGTTGGACTCGAACCAACAACCCTGCGGTTAACAGCCGCATGCTCTGCCATTGAGCTACTGAGGATCAACGTGCGAAATTATATCAAAAGGAGAAGAGGATGCAAGGGAATTATGCGTTTCTAGAGTAAGTTTATGCGAATATCTGTAACCACACAGCCTCCTCTCGGAGGTTCACGAGAGGTTGGCTGGTTTCATCAAGCTAACCTCCGGGAGGCCGAACGCTTACCATCTCAATCTGTAAGCATTCCGCCTTCGCTCCATGCTCTGCGTTCGACTCGACGTAGAGCGCTCGGCAGACAAGTGAACACCTACCTCACCCGCTATTCGTGGGTTCAAAATTTGCAGTGTTGAAAGTCAAGAGCGCCGTGATATAATCGCTCTGGTTTGCAACGGGTTTATCGAGCTTACTATACAAGAGGAGAAGGCAATGACGACCCAAACCGTAATTGGCCGGGAAACGGCAGTTAAACCTGTTCCGGGAGGTTTTTTCAGCGGACACCGCGGTAGATTGCTGCGCGAGAATCTAACCGCCTATCTATTCCTGGCCCCCGCCCTATCCATCATTTTCACCTTTGGTATCTTCCCCATCTTATTCGCTGGCTATGTCAGCCTCTACAAATGGCGCATCAAGCAAAATGAGTGGCGCGGCCTGACTAACTACATCAACGCTATGGGCGATATCGCCTATGTCGTCTTCTTCATCATTGCCCTGGCCCTGGCCGCCATCGGCATCGTCGCTGCCATCAAAGCGGGGAAAAAAGCGCGCGCCAAAAGTTTGCCCGTTTACGCGCCCCTGCTCTCAATTATTCCCGGTGCGGTCATCACCTACGGCCTTGTCCAAATTCTGCTGCGGGCCATCACCTTCTTCGCCTGGGAATCGGCGATTGAAGCGGGCGAAGCGGCCCGACTGGGAAATGTGGGGCTGGGGCTGCTGGCGATTCTCATCGGCGTTGCGCTTAGCCTGGGCGCGCAGCAAGCGCAGCAAACTCTGGCCGCGGCCGACGGCCCCAGGATATTGCCCAACTTCACCGTAGCGGCCGTGACCGTCCTCATCTCCCTGGGCGCGGCCTTCCTGCTCAGCCGTTTCGCCTACAACGAACTCCAGGCGTCGGAACGGTACGGCCTCGCTGTTGTCCGCATACGCTACTTGTCTGGCGCATTGCTCATTTTAGCTGTCGGCTACGCCATCTGGCAGTGGGCGTCCAAACAACAATCCAACCTCAAATTAGCCCTGGGCATCGTCAGCGCCACCGTTTTCATCGCCGGGGGCGTTTGGCTGGCGACCATCTGGCCCGTCGTCAGCATGGATTCCGACGCCGATTTTTACCAATCGCTCAGCGTCACCATCTGGTATTCTCTAGGTACGGTTCCCGTTCAACTAGCCGTTTCCATGATTCTGGCCTATATGCTCTTCCAAAACATCAAAGCCAAAGGATTATTCCGCGTCGTCTTCTTCATCCCCTACATCGCGCCCGCCGTCGCCACCGCCGGCATCTTCCAGGCCATGTTCAGCCTGCGCGACGCCAGCCTGGGCAACCGGCTGCTCGGCGCTCTTGGCGGCGAATCTGTGCGCTGGCTGCAAGAACCCGACACAGCCATTGCCGCATTAGGACAGACATTCGGCATTGATTCCCTGGCCAATGTCACATTGGGTCCCAGTCTGGCCCTCGCCGTCGTCATCCTGTACAACATCTGGGTTTACGTCGGTTACGACACCGTCATCTTTTTAGCCGGTTTGGGCAACATTCCCTTCACCCTGTACGAAGCGGGCAAAATTGACGGCGCCAACCGTTGGCAGTTATTCCGCCATATCACCCTGCCCCTGCTATCGCCTACCACCTACTTCCTCTCCGTCATTTCCGTCATCGGCACCTTCAAAGCATTCAACCATATCTACGTCCTGCGCACCCCCGCCGCGCAAGGCACAATAGACGCAGCCAGCGTCCACTTTTTCGTCACCTTCCAACGCGCAGCGCGATTTGGCTATGCAACCTCCATGGCTATCATGCTGTTTATCATCATCCTTATCCTTTACCTGGTCCAAAACCGAATTGCCGCCAGGAGCGTCCACTATGGCTAAAATAACCGCCCCATCCACCCGACAATCCATCTGGCAGCGCATCAACATCCCCCATATTTTGATGTATGGCGTTCTCATCCTGTACGCGCTCGTGTCTGTTTTCCCTTTCCTCTTTATGCTGGGAACTTCGCTCATGACCACCGGCGAATCCACCTCCCGCACCAGTCTGATCCCCTACATCCCCGGCATCCATGAAAATGGATATAAGCTGGACACCCAAAGCGACATCACGCCCTGCATCCTCTACGCCAGAGATACCTTTGCCAATGACGATGGCGACCTGGTAACTAAAAACCGGTTCATCGTTGATATTCCCCAGAAGGCCCTGGAGATTCAACAATACTCCAACTACAGCCGTCCTATCATTGAATCACGGGAAGAGTATTTTCGTCTGCCTTTTCTCACGAATTACTGCGCGGCCTGGCAATTGGGCAAGCTGGGCAAATTCATGTGGAACTCTATCCGCATTACGATCATTTCTGTAACGGGAACGGTTATTTTTGCCACCCTGGCCGCCTACGCCTTTGCCCGCATGAAGTTTGCCGGGAAAGATCTGTTGTTTGCCATCTTGCTTTCCACCTTAATGATTCCGGGCATTGTCCAAACCCTGCCTAACGTGATTTTAGTGACCAGAATCGGCGAGATTTTTGGCAGTAACGGTTGGTTCGCGCAGCATATGGGATTTAGCTTTTGCGCGAGCAAGAACTGTTGGATTAACAATTGGCCGGCCCTGACGATTCCTTTTATGGCGCCGGCCATTTCTATTTTTTTGCTGCGCCAGCATTTCCAATCAATTCCTGAAGAATTATGGGACGCGGCCCGCATAGACGGCGCCGGTCATTTGCGCTTTTTAATACAGGTCGTTCTCCCAATCTCTAAATCAGCCCTGTTTGTGATTTTGTTGTTTGCTTTTATTGGGGCGTGGAATGAGTTGGCCTGGCCTTTGTTGGTAACGGCCGGCAGCGAAACGTGGCGCCCCATTGCCGTTGGGCTGCAAGCGTTTTTCAGCGAAGAGGGACGCATACCAGAACTGCAAATGGCTGGCTCTATGATCGCTATTTTGCCTGTATTAATTCTATACGCTATTACGCAGCGCACATTCATCGAAGGGCTGTCGCAAAGCGGTCTGAAGGGTTAAAAGCAATTTTCTCGCCTCGCGGGGCAAAATTACTGGAATGATTCAAAGAAACATAGGAACAATGTAATGAAGGAGGTGATGCATTGACCAAAATTAGCCAGAAGTTAATTTAGATTTCGCTAGACCCTGGTGAACAAATCGAGTAATTCATAACAAAAATTCACTGAAAAGTGGAGGAGAATATAAAAATGTCAAATCGTAAATTATTTGTGTGGTTCGTGCTCCTGGCGCTGCTGATTCCAGTCGTGTTGACCGCTTGTGGCGGCACCGGCGACATTGAGCAAGCAGTTGAAGAAGCAGCCCAACAAGTACAAGAAGCGGCTCCCACTGTACAAGCCGCTGTAGAAGAAGTCGAGCCTACGGTACAGGCTGCTGTTGAAGAAGCAGTCCAAGCAGAACCAACTGCCGAACCGGCCGCCGAAGAACCAACCGCTGAACCGGTCGTTGAAGAACCCATAGCCGAGCCGGATTACGACACCGAAATCTATGGCAACCTGGCTGAAGTTGATCTGGATGGCGCGCATGTGATTTTCTGGAGCCGCTATGACAGCGGCAGCAAACAGCAAGCCATGGATGAAATTTGCGCTGATTTCAATGCCACCAACGAATACGGCATTACCGTCGAATGTCAGCCTATCGGCCATTACGGCATTCTGTATGACAACATGATCGCCGCCCTGGCCACGGGCGAAGTCCCCGGCTTGATCGTCGCTTATCAGAACCAGGCCGCAGCTTATCAAGTTGCCGATGGTCTTGTGGCTATCGATCCCTACATCAACGATCCCATGTATGGCTTGAGCGAAGAAGATAAAGCCGATTTCTTCGCCTCCTTCATCGCCTCGGATCGTCTGCCGCAGTTTGACGGCCAGGACTTCGGCTTCCCGGCCGCGGGCCGTTCGATGGAAGTGTTGTACTACAATATGGATTGGCTGGCTGAACTAGGCTACGATGCACCGCCACAAACGCCGGATGAGTTTGCCGAGATGGCCTGCGCTGCCTCTGAGCAACCATTCAGCAAAAACTCGTCTGACTTCTCTGTGGGCATGGAACTCTCGACAGATGCTTCCCGCTTTGCGGCGTTGACCTTTGCCCGCGGCGGCGACATCTTCGACTACGAGAATGGCGTCTTCACATACAACACGCCGGAAGCAATAGAAGCGATGACGATGATGCAAGACCTGTTTAACCAGGGCTGTATTGCCCCGATTGCGGAACGGTATGGCGACCAAGCTGACTTTGGTAACGGCATGAATCTGTTCACACAAGGCTCGTCTTCTGGTCTACCCTTCTACGTATCGGCTGTGAACGACGGCGCAACAGGCGGCTTTGAGTGGTCGGTGGTACCGATTCCGTACACCGGCGATCACCCAGTGCAGAACATCTACGGCGCCAGCACCAGCATTGTCAGGACCGACCCGCAGACACAGTTGGCTTCCTGGCTGTTCCTGAAATTCTGGTCATCGCCTGAGAACCAGGCTAGATGGGTGCCAGCCAGCAACTACTTCCCCTCCCGCGCCAGTGTGGCTGCTGATCTGAGCGATTACATGCAAGAAAATGCGGCTTTTGGCACAGCTTTTGATTTGCTGCAATATGGCAAGGCAGAGGCGCCGGTAGCTGGTTATGACAATGTGCGCGATGCGGCATCGGAAACGTTTAACGATATCGTTTTCAACGGCGCAGATGTCGTCAGCTCGCTGGACGCGCTGAATGAGCTAGCGAATGCGATTATGGAAGAATCGGCTCCGTAATGAGCAGATGGTTATTAGTTACTGGTTTCTAGTAACTAATTTTTGCAGACAGGAATGGCCTCAGAGGGGAAACCCTTTGAGGCTATTCTTTTTGGGAGACGGCAACGGATTGAGGAAGAAACGAATTAGTTATGGATGTTGATTTGTTGCAATTATTGGAAACAGCGAGGGACACGGCCGTTTCTACCGGCAGTCTCATACGCCAAAAGTGGAACCAGCCGCGGGAAATTAAAAGCAAAGGGTTCCGCGATGTGGTGACGGATACGGACATGGCTGCCCAAAAGCTGATTACTGATGCGATTCGGGCGCAGTTCCCGGCGCATGGCTTTCTGACTGAAGAGGATGACGACGATTTACCAACAGATGGCCCGGTAATTTGGGTAATTGACCCAGTGGATGGGACGACGAATTTTAGCCGGGAGGTGCCGACGTTTTGCGTTTCGATTGCCGCCGTTTCGAATACGGGCCGCGTGCTGGCCGGGGCGGTCTATGATCCTATGCGCCAGGAACTGTTCAGTGCGGCCAGAGGCCAGGGTGCATGGCTTAGCGATCAGTCCGGCCAACGCCGCCCTCTTGCCGTCAGCCTGGTAGATGAGTTTAGCGAAGCGCTCTGGGCGCTGGACTGGAGCCGCCAACAAGCATTGCGGCAGTCGGCGCTGGCAATTTTGAACGTATTGGCTCCCCAGGTTAACGACGTGCGGGCTATTGGCGCGGCGGCGCTGGCTTTAAGTTGGTTGGCAGCCGGACGCATAGATGGATATATTAATTTTCAGTTATGTCCCTGGGATTTAGCGGCGGCCAGTTTGCTGATTCATGAAGCAGGCGGGCAGTTGAGCCACCTTGATGGGCAGGATTGGCGCTATTCAACGCATGATGGTGGTTGCGTGGGCAGCAACGGCCGTCTCCACAAAAGAATCCTATCGCAGATCATACCCATCAGTGAGCGTAGCCATTGAGTAAATGTTTCTCAAACAATACACTTCTCAACCTCATCCCATCCTGATAAACTTAGGCAACGTTCGTAATTAACTTAGCGACTTGGTTATCCGTGTCGTGACGGAACACGGTTTACGGAACACGGTTTACGGAACACGGTTTACGGAACACGGTTTACGGAACACGGTTTACGGAACACGGAACACGGAACACGGAACACGGAACACGGAACACGGTTTACGGAGGTGCAACCTATGCGCTGGCCTCATTATAAGCACGTTTTTTTTGACTGCGACTCCACACTGACGACGGTTGAAGGGATTGACGTGTTAGCCGAAACAACCGGGAAAAAATGGGAGGTCGAACGCCTCACCAATGCAGCCATGGACGGGGAGCTTGACCTGGAAGAGATTTATGCCCAACGCTTACAAACCATCAACCCCACCCATATACAAATCCAGGAAATCAGGCGCAGTTATAAACGCAATATAGTTGAAGACGCCGCCGCCGTCATCGCCGCGCTGCAGGAACAAGGCCACAAGGTTTACATCATCAGCGGCGGTCTGGCTGAACCGGTCGAGGAATTTGGTATTTATTTAGGCGTGCCGCGCCAGCATATCCGCGCCGTCGGCGTGCGTTATGACCATCTCTCCGGCGCCTGGTGGCAGCAGTCCAATCCCGGCGAGAGCTACCTTACCTACCAAAAAGGCGCTTTAACCATTAGCGACGGCAAGGCACAAATTGTACGGGAATTGCTAGGGAAACAGCACGGCCGTTCCCTCCTCATCGGCGATGGCAGCAGTGATTTATTGGCAGGAACGGCCGTTACCCCGCCAGTCGTCAATTTATTTGTCGGCTACGGCGGCGTTGTCAGGCGGGAACGCGTGTTGGCCAAAGCCCCCGTCTTCATCCACAGCGCCAGCCTGGCCCCGTTGCTGGCCCTGGCCGCCGGGCCGGCGGCGTTGCGCTGGTTAACCAATCAAGATTTAGTGCATAAGGCAATTCAAATAATCAAAAATGGAGGCATCACATTTCAAAATGAGCAGCTCAAACAGAAATTCCGCGAAGCATGTGAAACTATTTATTCCCGGCCCGACTGAAGTCAGGCCCGACATCCTCGCCGCCCAGGGCCAGGCCATGATCGGCCACCGGATGCCCGAATGCGCCCAGCTCATCGGCCGTATCGAGCCAAATTTACAGCGCGTTTTCTTCACCGAAAAGCGCGTCATCATCAGCGCCTCCTCAGGAACCGGCCTCATGGAAGCAGCTATACGAAATACCGTCAACAAAAAAATCCTCAACTGCGTCAACGGCGCTTTCAGCGACCGCTGGCGGAAAATCGTTGAAGCCAACAGCAAAGATAACGAGGTGTTGGCCGTGGAATGGGGCCAGGCGATTTTGCCGGAGATGGTGGTTGAGAGATTGGCCGCTGGAGACTTTGATGCGGTGGCAATTACGCACAATGAAACCAGCACCGGCGTTACCAATCCCGTGCAAGCAATCGCCAACGCCATACGCGCCCTGCCCAACGGCGACGACATTATGATCTTGGTAGATTCGGTTAGCGGGCTGTCTGGGGCGCGGCTGGAATTTGACGCCTGGGATTTGGATGTCGTCCTCACGGCCAGCCAGAAAGCGTTTGCCCTGCCCCCTGGCCTGGCCTTTTGCGCCGTGTCTGACCGGGCGATGGCTAAGGCAAAGACCGTGCCCAATCGCGGCTATTATTTTGATTTTCTAGAACTTGAAAAATATCTCATCAAAAACCAGACGCCGGCCACGCCGGCCGTGTCGTTATTGTACGCGCTGGACAAACAGTTGGAAAAGATGCTGGCAGAGGGAATGGAAGCGCGTTTCGCCCGCCATCGGGCCATGCGCGACAGCGCCATCGCCTGGGCCAAAAGCAAAGGGTTCGAGATTTTCGCGGCATCCGGCTACGAATCCCCCACCGTCACTTGCATAGCCAACAATCTAGGCGTGGACATACCGGCCCTGAACCAATATCTGCGCCAGCATAACATGATTATCTCCAACGGCTACGGCGCTAAACTCAAGAACAAAACCTTCCGCATTGCCCATATGGGCGACTTGCAAATGGCCGATATGGAAGAATTATTCGCCGCTATTGATGCGTTTATGGCCTGAAATGTGTGAAGGTCACGCATCCCGTTTTACGTTTTATGAGGTAACTAACTAATGTATCGCATTCTTATTTCCGACAAATTAGGCAAGGCCGGGCTGGATCGGCTCGACGAAATTGACGACGTTCACTATGAGATGAAGCTCGGGTTGAGCGCGGAGGAGTTGAAGGGCATCATCCCGGAGTATGACGCGCTCATTATTCGCAGCGGCACGCAGGTCACGGCCGATTTGCTAGCCGCCGCCGCGAATCTCAAAGTGGTGGGGCGGGCCGGCATCGGCGTTGATAATATTGACATCCAGGCCGCCACCTGGCGCGGCATCATCGTCATGAACACGCCGGGCGCTAACAGCGTGGCTACCGCCGAACAAACGATGGCGTTGATGCTGGCCGCCAGCCGGCATACGGCCGCTGCCCATGCTTCGCTCAAAGCCGGCGAATGGCGTCGCTCCGATTTTGTGGGCACAGAATTGTACGGTAAAACGCTGGGCGTGATTGGGTTGGGCCGGATTGGCCGCCTGGTGGCCGAGCGAGCGCTGGCTTTCGGCATGGAGATCATTGCTTACGATCCGTTTGTCTCCGAGGAAGTGGGCCGGGAAATGGGCGTGACGCTAGTGGATTTGGAGGATTTACTGCCAGCAGCGGATTATATCACTTTGCATACGGCCGTTACCCCCGAAACCACCCAAATGATTAACGCCGATAGCCTCGGCCAGATGAAAAAAGGCGTCATCCTCGTGAACGTGGCGCGGGGTAAATTGGTTGATGAAGCGGCCCTGGCCAACGCCTTGCAAAACGGGCAGGTCAAAACAGCCGCCATTGATGTTTACAGCAGTGAGCCGCCGCGAGATAACCCGCTCATCGGCCTGCCCAATGCGCTGCACACTCCGCACCTGGGAGCCAGCACCCTCGAAGCTCAGCGCAATGTCGCCACGCAAATGGTTGACCAGGTGGTAGACGCCCTGCGCCAAACAGATTTCCGCAATGCGCTCAATATGCCTTTCCAGGCGGGGTTAGATTTTCGGGCGATACGGCCGTATATCACCCTGGCCGAAAAAATTGGCGGTTTACAAGCCGGGCTGGCCGAAGGGCCAATCCAAACCATTGAAGTTGAAGTCAACGGCGAGGCGTTAGACGGGATGGTGCGGGCCATTGCTGCCGGGCTGCTCATCGGCCTGCTGGCCGATTCCCACCCGGAATCGCTCAACTACATTAATGCACCGGTCATTGCCGACCAAAAAGGGCTTAAAATCACGCAAACTACTGGCAAAAGCCCGGTAGAATACCCTAATCACGTTTCCTGTCGCGTTATTGGCGATGGCTGGGAGCGGCTGATAGCCGGGGTCTTGTTCAGCGACGGCGGACCGGGCATCGTGCGGTTGGACAAATATGATCTAAATGTCCGCCCAAAAGGAAGCATCTTGATTCTAAGGAACAAAGATTTACCGGGGGTCATGGGGCAGATTGGCACTATTTTGGCCGCTTATGATGTGAATATCGGCGAATGGCGTATGGGCCGGGACAAGCCAGGCGGCATTGCCCTATCCTTCATCAATCTGGATAACGTACCACCGCAGTCGGCATTAGATACATTGGAAAAGATAACGGCCGTTACCGAGGTCAAATTGGTCAACCTGTAAAGGAAAAACACAGCGCCGCAAAAGTCGGCAGGTAAAAAGTTCCGGTTCCTAAAAACCCATATCCCATTGATGAGCCAAAAACAAAACGGGGCGGCCGATTCTTACGACCACCCCGTTCTTTTTAGTATCAGGAAAAAATATGTTATTTGGGCAAAATCCGCACTTTGCGCCGCTTACCTTCACCAACACTTTGCGTATACACATCCTCGGCATCGCGTAAAGCTATATGAATGATGCGCCGTTCATACGGCGACATTGGTTCCAGAGCTACCGGGCGGTGGCGGGCAGAAACTTTTTTAGCCATCCGTTCTGCCAGACGGGTGAGGGCTTGCTCGCGTCGTTGGCGGTAGCCCTGTACATCAATCACAAAATCGGCGCGCCGGCGCAGTTTGTGACCCGCCATCAACCGCGTGATGTACTGAATTGAATTCAAGGTTTCGCCACGCGGGCCAATGAGCATGCCTAAATCGTCGCCGTTGATCTCAATCACAGCCATTTGCTTGCCAGTCAGATCATCCGGTTCAGCCATGTGAACCGATACCTCGGCATTAATTCCCATTTTATCGAGCAATTCGCGCACCAGTTCGGGGACTGCATTTTGCTCATCAATTGCTTCGTATTCAACCTCGGTTGATGCGGTTGCTTCTGGGGCCGGGGCGGATACGGCCGTTTCCCGCACAGGCGGCGCAGGCGGTACAGGCGGCGTCGCCATCGAAGTCAGCCGAACCACAGCAACACGGCTGCCAATTCCCAGCAGCCCCTTGCTGCCCTCATCCACCACCTCAATAATGACATCACTTCGGCCAACCCCAAGTTTAACCAGACCAGCTTCAATAGCGGCCTCCACATCCTGGCCCCTCGCTTCAACTTCACGCTTATTTTGTGACATGGATAACTCCTCAATATAAACTAGAGTACAGAGCCAGAGCTAGAGACTGTCATTTTCCTCTAGCTTTAGCTCCGTCCTCTAAACTTGCGCTGTTATCTACTACGGCGCTTACGCTTTGATGTTCGTTTTCGGGGCTGGTACTGCTTCCGTTCTTCCGGTGTCCCTTGCATCGCCGCTTCAATATCCGCCCGCTCCTGCTTTTTATCCTTCTCCGCCAGTTCCACCGCCTTGTCTTTGGCGGCAGTCAGTTTCTCAGGCGCTGCGTCAAGCTCGGCCATGGAGCGACGCATGTAATAACCCTGCCCAATCCCAATGATATTGCTCAAAACAAAGTAAATGGACAACCCCGCCTGGAATTGTAACGAGAAAAAGCCAAACATAATCGGCATCGTCCACTGCATAGACTGGGACATACCGGCCATCGGATTATCATCTTTCTGCTTGTTATCTTTCTTTGGCTGATTTTTAGTTGCCGGTGACATCAACTTTTGTTGCAAGAACATCGTCCCGAAAACCAAAACCGGCAAAACAAATAGTGGGTCAGGCTGGCCCAAATTAAGCCACAAGAACTTATTGGCGATGGGCAGCAGCGCGGTCAAATTAATGCCGTCATAGACGCGCTGCGTCAGTTCAAACAAAGATTGGGGCGTAGAACCTAAAACGATGATGATGGCCCGGTAAAGACCGATCAAGATCGGCATTTGAATGAACATCGGCAAACAACCGGTCAGACTTTCTGCCGGATTATAACCAATCTTCTGGAACTCTTCCTGCATTTTCTGCGGGTTGTCTTTGAACTTCTTTTGAATAGCCTGGATTTGCGGCTGCATCTCCTGCATTTTCATGCTGGATCGCTGCTGGCGTAGGTTAAGCGGCAACGTGACCAGGCGGATAAGGATGGTGAAAACGGCAATGGCCAGCACGAAGTTGTTGCCCAAGAAATCGTAGAGCATCAACAAGGCGTTGATCATTGGGTCGATAACGAATGTATCCCACATAAATATTTTTCCTATTTGCTAGAACCCGGCGCGCTACCCTTCTTGTGGCGGGGTATAGACCCATTGTTGGTCGCCTGTTTCCAGATCGTAGCCAATGAGTAAGGCGGCTTCGCTCTGCAAGGCCACGATGATTGAATTACCAACAACCACCGGAGTCGAGTAAAGTGGGCCTGGAGCGGTCTTTTGCCATAATTCCTGCCCCGTATCAGCGGCTAAGGCTGTTAATGTCCCGCGCGGTTCCTCGGCTTCAATATCTCCCTCGGCAGCAATGTATACGGTATTGCCAATGATCACCGGGCTGGTTTGGATAGGGTGGTTAATTTGCTGCGACCAAAGTTGTTCGCCGGTTATGCCATCAACGGCAAAAACGTTGCCTTTAATATCGGCATAATAAACAATTTCGTCAGCAAAGGCGGGCGAGTCCCAAATCCAATCTTGAGCAGGGGCGCTCCATTTTTCTTCGCCAGTTTTAAGGTCCAAAGCGTGCAGTTTGTTGTCGAAGCTAGCTACGTAAACAAGGTTGGTGTTGACAACGGGCGAACTGGCTAATGCGCCTCCCAGATCGGTGTGCCAAATTTCTTGACCTGTCTCAGCTTTGAGCGCATAAATTGTTCTGTCGAGTGAAGCAACGTAGAGGATGCCATCTTTGAACGCCGGCTGTCCCCAAATACTGTGTCCAGACTCAAACTCCCATTGTTTAACACCGGAGGCGGCATCAATGGCAATAAGGTAATTGTTGGCTGTGCCCACGAAGAGTTGGTCGCCGACTTGTAGCGGCGGTGCAACAACGCGGTCGCTAACGAGGTCGCCCTTTGTCCACAATGCGCCGGGGCTGCCCTGGCCAGCATCGTTGAGGGCATAAAGCGTCACGATGACGCCGGGCGAGAACATCCCACCGGACGCGCCAAAGTCGCCTATGATGATACGGCCGTCTTGCACCGACGGCGCCGCAAAAAATTGTAAAGCACGATTGGCTTCAGTGGGAAATGACCAGGTTTGTGACTGGGTTTCAACATCATAAGCAATGACGCCTGGCCCATAAGCCACGTATACTTTTTCGCCGTCGGTTGATAGACCAGGCCAGTTGCTATTGGCTACGCGAGCGCCACAAGCGACGAGCAAGTAACTAGCAATAATGAGTAGAAAAAGGGCAGGCCGACGTAACGGCCGTTTGGCAGCGTACAAAGAAAAACCTCCGTTAAGGAACCGGGTCGTAGCCGCCAGGAGTAAGCGGGTGACAGCGGCCAACGCGCTTGATAGCCATCCAGCCTCCCTTCAGGAAGCCATACTTTTCAATGGCTTCATACCCATAATGGGAACAGCTTGGCGTGAAACGACAGCTCGGCGGCAAGGCCCGGGAAAATGTTTTTTGATATAAGCGGATTAACAATAATGCAATTTTTTTCATGCAATCGTCCTCCCAGGCATTAAGGCTGATGCCGTAGGAGGTTAGCGCGGGTTAGTAGTTGGGTAACGGCCGTTTCCACTTCCATATACGAGGCGTCAGCGATTAGGTTCCGGGCAATAAATATACAATCCCACCCCGCTTTAACCTCCGTCAGCCGATAACGCACCGCTTCCCGCAAAAGACGTTTAGCCCGATTGCGGACAACGGCATTTCCAATACGTTTACTGGCTACAAAAGCAAATCTGCTTACCTGATGATCGTGCCCCTGCGCCAATAAAATAACAATCGGATGTCGCCAACTTCGGCCTTGCTGCCGCACTCGCTGCAAATCAGCCGGACGTCGCAAGCGAACGTGTTTTTGCAGCACCTGAAAAGAGATTGGTCCCTGGTTATTAGTGACTGGGTACTGATGGCATCTCGCCAACAACCAGCCGCCAATCACCAACTACCAATACTATCCGCCGCCATATCGTTTAACAGAACGATAAGCTGTTGCTGAGGTGCCATTCCAATTAATACGTTTAACATGATTATTCATGCTGACAGCCATGGACGCACGCCCCTTAGCCCGGCGGCTCTTAATCACATTACGACCACCCTTCGTCTTCATACGCTGACGAAACCCATGTACACGGGCACGGCGGCGAATTTTTGGTTGATAAGTTCGCTTCGGCATAATATCTATCCTAAAAAAACCAGGGCATATCGCCCTGTAATAATATCCTCTTAATTGTGACTTCCCTGGTGCGCCAAACCCAGTTCATTCACGTCCTACAGGGAAGTCCTGCAACAGATTCGCTTACTGTGAAAGCGACAGAAGATTATACCCAAGCGTCCAGGGGTGGTCAAATGTAAA
>JAJRYT010000235.1 GCA_024275635.1 Chloroflexota bacterium
GGAAAACCGCACGCACGGTTTGACGAGGGGGGATGAAGTCATAGTTGCATGATAATGCCTGTATAGACACGCGAAAGGAAACTGGGAAACGAATCAGGGGCAAAATCTAAACAAATATGTCTTCATCCTCTACTCTACTGTCATTCGCGGCAAAAATATTGAAAGTGGAAGGTTTTATGCGGCAAACATGGAAATCGCCCTGGTTGTGGGCGCTGGTAGGGCTGGCGTTTGTGGAAATGGTCGGATTGAGTCTGATCCGGTTTTACGGCTTTAACATGCGCGGCTTTGACCTGGGCAATATCAGCCAATCTGTTTGGAGCGTGACGCAGGGACGGCCGTTAATCATGACTTCAATTGGGTCGCCGGTGAGTCGGTTGTCGGGCAACGTGGAAATCATCTACCTGCTGCTGGCTCCGATTTACGCCCTGTTCCCCTCCCCGGCGGCGTTGTTGGTGACGCAGGCAGCGTTTTACGCCGCCGGCGCGCTGCCGCTGTACCGGCTGGCGCGGCGGCGGCTGGCGGGGGAGGGGACGGCCGTCCTCATCGCCGCCATCTATTTGCTGTACCCGGTGGGGCAAACGGCCGTCCTCTTCGAGTTCCACGCCGACGTGCTGGCGATGCCCCTGCTCCTGCTGGCGATAGAGGCCGCCGACCGCCGGGCGTGGCGCGGCTACGCCCTCTGGCTGCTGTTGGCTTTGAGCTGTAAATTCTACGTGGCCGTTCCCGTGGCCGTGATGGGATTTGTTCTGTGGCGGCGGGGTGAGCGGCGGGCGGGCGCGGCGACGGCCGCTGCCGGGATCATCTGGGGATTATTTGCCTTCCTCGTGATGCGCCCCCTGTTCGCGGCCGAAATCACCACGCCCGTTGTGGCCGCCAGCGGCGGCGCTGTGCGCTTTTACGGCGTCACCTTCGGCCAGCTTGATCTGGTGCGCCTGACGGCGGCGGAGCGGCTGGCCGACGGGTTGATCGTTTTCATGCCGGTTTTGTTGGTGGGCTGGCGGGCGCTGCCCTGGCTGCTGCCTGCCGCCGCCCTGGTTCTGCCCGTCCTGCTGGGCAACGGGCCGGGGCCGATTTATGATTACCGCTATCATCATTACGCGGTGGCCGTGCCTTTTTTGCTGGCGGCGCTGGTGTACGGCCTGGAACAGTTGGCGGAAAAGCGAGCGGTGAAAAACGGCCGTCCGCCCGGCTACCTCATCCTCTCCTTCATCATCACCCTCCTTTTCAACGTCGCCTTTGTGGACACGCCGCTGAACCCCAATTTTTACGCTGCCGCGCCGGGCAGCGCGCTGGGGCGGGACAGTTCTGGCTACCGCATCGCCGCCCGCGACCAGTTCAAGCGGGATTGGTTGACGGCCGTCCCGCCGGACGCGGTGGTGTTGACCGACAACACGCTGGGCCTGCCGCTGGTCAACCGCCCCACCTTGTACCTGGCGGAGCAGTTGACGCGGCCGTTGGACGCGGTGATTGATGAAGTGGACGTGGCTTTGTTTGACGCTTTGTTTGATTTTGTCTGGGCCAATGCCGGGCGGGCGGGGGACGTGGCCCACGATTATGCGGCCATCGGGCAGGTGATGCGGAACCCGGATTTCCGGCTGGCGGCGGCGCAGGACGGCCTGCTGCGGTTTGAGCGGGGCGCAGCGGCGGGGCTGGCGGCGCAGGTTGAGACGCGGCCGGGGGCAGCCGAACGGCCGTTGCTGGCCCAGTTTGACGACGCCATCGGATTGGTAGACGTGACGATTGAAGCGCGTGGGAATAATCGTTTTCAAATGCAGATTGATTGGACGGCGTTACGGCCGTTGTCATCCGCCCCGCCCCTCATCGCCGTCAGCCGCCCCGGCGGCCTGGCAAATGCCCGCATCGTCCACCGGCCCACCCTGGCGCTCCTGCCGACGACGGCGTGGCCGGCCGATCAGATCGTGCGTGAAACGTTCGAGTTCACGCTGCCGCCAGACGCCGCGCCGGGCCGTTACCCGCTTTTCGTGGGCTGGTACGATACCGACAGCCTGTTCGCCCCCGCCACCGCCGCCCGCAGTCGGGTTGGGGACGAAGTGCAAATCGGTTGGCTGACTGTGCCGTGATCAATGACCCTATTTTCCCGTTGGTTTTGGGGGGGATTGGCTTATAATCTGGCAAGAACCGCATGATGTTTTTTGACACGAATAACACGAATGAGCCACTTTTTATTCGCGTCATTCGTGTTATTCGTGTCGGATTTTTCTCCGGTAAAAGGTGATGCTTGATGACGTTGACTCCGGCCAACGGCCGTTTCCCCCAAATAACGCGGCGTGAGTGGACGGCCGTTCTCCTCCTCGCCCTCCTCGCCGCCTCCTTCTTCCTGCTGCCCTACCTGCTGGGCCACCTGGCCGCTCCCGACGACGTCGTTTTCACCGGCCTGCTGATTAACGTGGAAGACGGCAGTTACCTCTCGGCCATCGAGCAGGGGCGGGCCGGGGCGTGGACGTACCGCAATTTTTTCACGACGGAGGCGCACCGGCCCATTTTCATCCAGGGCTTTTATTTGGGATTGGGGCATCTGGCGCGGTGGTTGGGGGCGACGGCCGTCGCCGTCTGGCATCTCGCCCTGTGGCTGATGGATTTCCTCCTCTTCCTCCTGCTCTACCCCTTCATCGCCGGCTTCGTCGCCAAACCGGCGGCGCGCTGGACGGCTTACGCGCTGACGCTCTTGGGCGGCGGCTTTGATTGGTGGTCGTTTCCCCTGGCCTTCGAGCGGGCCAACACCCTAGAAGCGGTTCCGATGGACGTTTACGTACCGGAAGCGCACGTTTTCTTCAGCGCGCTGACGTATCCCCATTTCATCGCCGGCATCCTCCTGATTATGCTTATTTTGTGGTGGACGCTGCGGGCGCTGACCGCCCCCATGAGCGCGCGGCGGCGCTGGGCGCTGGTCGTTTCGGCCGGGGCGGGCAATCTGCTGCTGGGCGTCGTCTATCCGTTCCTGATCTTCCTGATCGCGGCGGCGCTGGGCCTTTTTTATGTATCCCTGGTTTGGCGCGCGCGGCGGTTTTTATGGCCGGAACTGCTGCGGCTGGCCCTCATTTTTATCATCCCCGTGCCGCTGTTTTTATATTATGCCTGGGCGATTAGCGCGGTGGCGGTGTTCAAATTGTGGAACGCCCAGGCGGTGACGCTGACGCCGAACCCGCTGCATTTGCTGCTGGCCTATGGCCCGTATCTACTTTTGGGCGGCTTGTCGTTGAGACGATGGTCAAACTGGACGCGGGAGCTGCAAACGGCCGTCCTCCTCCTCTATTTTTGGGTCGTCGCCGTCGCCGTCCTGCTGTACCTGCCCCTCAATCCGCAGCGCCGCTTTGTGGAAGGGCTGCAGCTGCCCCTGGCGATTCTGGCCGCGATGGGTTTGTTTGAAGTTGTCTTGCCCCGGCTGGCGGGGACTCGGTTCGTGGCCCGATTGGCGCAGCGACCGCGTTACAGTCGGGCGGGCATTCAGCGGCTGGTTGTCGTTTTGCTGGTTTTGTTCGTCAGCTTGATAAATTTGTATATTTACACGGGCACGGCCGTCACCCTCGCCGTCATCCAGCCTTACCCCCTGTTCCGCCCCCGGCTGGAAGTGGCGGCGATGCAGCAGCTGCGGAAAGAGGGGGAACCGGACGCCGTCGTACTCAGTTCTTACTGGAGCGGCAGCTACCTCCCGGCGCAGTCGGGCCACGTCGTCTTCGTCGGCCAGCGGTTTGAGACGGTGCAGTTTGAGACGAAGCGGGCGCTGGCGGAGCGGTTTTTTGCCGCCGCCACGCCCGACGCCTGGCGCGTCCAATTTCTATCGGAGTACCAGATCGCTTACGTTTTTTACGGCCGTTCCGAGCGCGAGTTGGGAGAATTTGAACTAGGTGAAAAATCGTATCTGGAACTGGCGTATGAGAATGGGGAAACGGCCGTGTACCGTGTCCTATTGGCGTCTTTACAATGAGATCCCCTGACAAGGATTTTTGCCGCGAATTACACGAATTTCACGAATTAGAACCTGTTTAATTCGTGAAATTCGTGTAATTCGTGGCCGTTCTCTTCTGGAGCATGACCATGAAATTATCCATCATCATCCCCGTCTACAACGAAGAAATGACCATCGGCGAACTCATAGATCGCGTCATCCAGGTTGACCTCGGCGACATCGAGCGGGAAATCATCGTCGCCGACGATGGCTCCTCCGACGCCAGCGCCGAGGTGATCGAAAGCCGCCGCCAAGTGTGGCCCAACCTCATCCACATCTGCACCAATCCCATTAACCTGGGCAAAGGGGCGGCCGTGCGCCTGGGGCTGCACAACGCCACCGGCGACGTCATCATCATCCAGGACGCCGACCTGGAGCTGAACCCGGAGGAGTATCTCACCCTGTTGCAGCCCATCCTGAACGGCGAAACCAATGTCGTCTACGGCTCTCGCTTCCTCAACGCCAAACGGGAAAACATCCCCTTCCGTACCCGGCTGGCGAACCGTTTTCTGACCACGCTCACCAATCTCCTCTTTGGCGCGCGTCTCAGCGACATGGAGACGGCTTACAAATTATTCCGCCGCGAAGCGCTGGACGGGATTAAGCTGCGCTGCGTGCATTTTGATTTTGAGCCGGAAATCACCGGGCAGTTGTGCAAGAACGGCCAGCGCATCGTCGAGGTCCCCATCACCTACAACCCGCGCCGCGCCGATGAGGGCAAGAAAATCTCCTGGGTGGACGGAATTGAGGCGATTTATACGCTGCTGCGGGTGCGGTTCTTCAGCTAGTACATGGGGGTGCGCGGAACTTTTGTTGACAACCTGATTGAATGCGTAGGGCGATTTTGAAAATCGCCCTACAATCATCAACAGAAAATCCGCGCACCCAGTACACGGTGGCATAAGTCCATGTTTATTTTAGATGCAGGGCATGGCGCCGCCATGCCCCTACCGTAGGGGTTTGGCGGCGCCAAACCCAACGCACAAGAATTTCCGCCAATGGGCGCTAGAGGGGAGGCGTAGGGGAAACGGCCGTTATCAAACTTGTCATTTACCCCACATCCCCTAAAATCTGATTGGCTGTCGCTAATTACCTAATTACCTAATTACCTAATTACCTAATTACCTAATTACCTAATTACCTAATTACCAATTTACCTAATTACCAATTACCGACTGCCAATAACCAATTACAGGAGCAATCATGAAAGGCTTAATCCTCAGCGGGGGAACCGGCTCGCGCCTGCGCCCCCTGACTTATTCCAACGCCAAACAACTCATTCCCGTCGCCAACAAACCGATCCTGTTCCGCGTCATCGAATCCATCCGCGACGCTGGCATCCGCGAAATCGGCATCGTCGTCGGCAGCACGGCCAACCAAATCCGGGAAGCCGTCGGGCGCGGCGGGCGTTGGGGGGTGAGCGTCACCTACATCCAGCAGGACGCGCCGTTGGGGCTGGCCCACGCCGTCAAAGTGTCGCGCGATTTTTTGGGCGACGACCGCTTTGTCATGTTCCTGGGCGACAACGTAATTGAAGGCGGCATCAGCCCGCTCATCGCCCAGTTTGCCGACAGTGAATGGAACAGCCAGATTGTGCTGACGCGCATCCCCGATCCGCGCCAGTACGGGGTGGCTGAGTTGGGGGAAGACGGCCGTATCGTCAACCTTGTCGAAAAACCGCAAAATCCGCCCAGCGACCTGGCCCTCGTCGGCGTCTACATGTTTGACGCCAACATCTTCAAAGCGGTCAACGCCATCAAACCCTCCTGGCGCGGCGAACTGGAGATTACCGACGCCATCCAATGGCTGGTGCGCAACAATTACCACGTCCATCCCTACGTCCATCGCGGCTGGTGGATTGACACCGGCAAGCGTGAAGATATGTTGGAAGCTAACGATCTGGTTTTGGAGGAGATTAAGTACGGGATTGAAGGGTACGTTGACCGGGAAAGTCAAGTCGGCCGTCGGGTGATGGTGGAGCGGGGGGCGGAAATCATCAACAGCGTCGTGCGCGGCCCGGCCATCATCGGCGAAAACGCCCGCATCGTCAACAGCTACATCGGCCCATTCACCAGCATCGGCAACCACGTGACCGTCGAGAACAGCGAAATTGAGCATTCGATGGTTTTAGGTAACAGTGAAATACGCGACATCGGCACGCGCATCCAGGACAGCCTCATCGGCAGCCACGTCGTCATCAGCCGCTCGCCCATCAAACCCAAAGCGCTCAAATTGTCCCTGGCCGATTACAGCCAGGTGGGAATCCTATAAATGCGGAATTAGGAATGATGAATGCTGAATTCATCGTTCATCATTCCTAATTCATCATTCAGCTATGCGCGCTTTACTGCAACGAGTCAGTTCGGCCAGCGTGACGGTGGACGGCCGTATCACCGGCCAAATCAAGCGCGGCTACGTCATCCTGCTGGGCGTGACCTACAGCGACACCGAGGCGGAGGCTGATTGGCTGGCCAACAAAATCGCCGGGCTGCGCCTGTTTGAGGATCGGGAAGGCAAGATGAATTTGTCCCTGTTCGACGTGGGCGGCAGCGTGCTGGTTGTGTCCCAGTTTACGCTGTACGGCGATGCGCGCAAAGGGCGACGGCCGTCCTTCACCCACGCCGCCCGCCCCGAACAGGCCGAACCGCTGGTGGACTACTTCGGCAACGAACTGCGCCGGCGCGGTCTCACCGTGGCTACCGGCATCTTTGGGGCCATGATGCAGGTGGAAATTCACAACGACGGCCCGGTGACGTTGATGCTGGAGCGGTAGTCCGTAGTCCGTAGTCCGTAATCCGTAGTCCGTAATCCGTAGTCCGTAATCCGTAGTCCGTAATCCGTAGCCCGTGATTCGTAATTCGTAATTCATAATTCATAATTCGCAATTCGTGACGGAACACGGGACAAGGACGAAATATGACGATGAAATTACAGCTTTCCTGGCTTATTTTGGCGGCGATTGTGGGGGTTAGCTGCCGTCAAACGGCCGTTCCCACCCCCACAATCGTCCCCACTGCCGCCGCCGCTGTCGTTCAGCCCACCGAACCGCCGCCGACGGCGACGGCCGTGCCGCCCACCGCCGCCATCCCGCCGACCATCACCCCCTTGCCCACGACCGCGCCTGCGCCAACGAAAAAAGCTGAATCCACAACCGCGCCCGCTGCTGAACCGGTCACCGATACGCCCGAACCGACAGAAACGGCCGCGCCGACGGCCGTTCCCCCCACCACCACGCCCGACAACCCCACCGCCGCGCCGCCGCCCAGCGCCGGGGGCGTTGAACAACCCCCCTACGAAGCCAGCAATTGCAGCGACAAATACCCCTGCAACGACGACCGCGCCGGTTGGGAAGCCCGTATCCGCGTCCCCGCCGGCTTTACGGCCGCCTACTTCAGCCGTCCCGAAGGCGGCCCCACCAGCATCACCTTCGGCCCCGACGGGCTGTTGTACGCGGCCGTCCAAACCGGCAGCATTTACCGCATAGACAGCGCCGGTAACGCCGCCTTTTACGTCGGCGGCTTCACCATCCCCACCGGCATCGCTTTCCAGCCGGGAACCGGCAACCTCTACGTCTCCGACCGGGCCAATAACGCGGCCGTCGGCGGCGAATCGCGTATCTCCATCGTCCAGGGCGGAAGCGCGCGCCAGATCATCGGCGGGCTGCCCTGCTGCTACGCCTCCATGCACGCCGCCAACGGCATCGCCTTTGGGCCGGACGGGTGGGGCTACGTCGGCGTCGGCGGCCGGGCCGACCACGGCGAAATCCTCGTCGGCGACCGCGCCGGGGAACAGGACGAACGCCATCCGCTGGAAGCGTCCATCCTGCGCTTCAGCCCCGACGGGGGCGTCGTCGAAGTGTACGCGCGCGGCATCCGCAACCCTTACGACATCGCTTGGGACGGGAGCGGCCAGCTTTGGGCGACCGACAATATGCCCGATTACGGCCCGCCGGAAGAGTTACAGCGCATCCTCCCCGGCCGTGAACATGGCTACCCCTGGTATGAGTGCGACGTTTGCTTCAGCCCGCCGCCCGATGCACAAATCGTCCCGCCTTCGTGGACATTCACGCCGCACAGTTCGCCCACCGGCATTACGGCCTACTTGGCCAACCAGTTCCCCGGCTACTACAACAGCCTTTTCCTGACCTTGTGGAGCGCCTTTCCCGGCGCGCAAAAAGTGGTGCGGATGGCCCCCGGCGCGACCAGCGCCACCAATTTCGCCACCGGTTTTGCCTCCCCCATTGACGTGACCGTCGGCCCCGATGGCAGCCTCTACGTCGCCGATTGGGCGACGGGGATTATTTTTAAGATCAGTTACTCTGGATAGAAAGTTTCTGCGGAGACGGTTCCCAAACCGGCTGAAAACCGGCCGCGGCAACTTCCGTCATCGTCCCTGTGGCTACTTCCAACAGCCACACGCCGGGTTTGGCATTGGGGCGGCTGGTATCGAAGCGTTGGAAGAGGAGGTAACGGCCGTCTCCCGACCAACTCGGAACCCCATGATGAATCAATGGCTCATTCGTCAATGCCTTTACTTCGCTGCCATCCGGCCGCGCCAGCCACAACTGCCGTCCGACGGCCGTGCCCGGCGGTTTGCGGCCAAACACAATCCACTCCCCATCTGGCGACCAGGCCGGGCTGGCGTCGTCCACAATCCCTTCGCCGCTGATCGGGTCGCCGGAACGGCCGTTCACATCCGCCAGCAGTAAAACCTCCGCCAACCCATAATCGTGGCTGTGCCCTTGATGATCGCCATCATCAGCGCCATGAAAAGTGACGAGCCGCTGGTTGCGGTATAAAAAAACTGGGTTGGACGGATGCCAGACGGCCGGCGTTCCCAAAACGGCCGTTATTTGAAACCGGCGGCCGTCCGCAAAATTGTAGAATTCAAGCCCCTGTTCCGGGGAAACGGCATAGCTCACCCAACGGCCGCCGGCCGAGAAGCTGGCCGCCTGGCTGGGGCCGTTGGCGTCGTTTTGGAGGGGGACGGTTTCGCCGGTGGCGCTGTCCAGCCACCACAGTTGGGGCGGTTTGCCTGTTTCCCGCCGTTCGTAGAGCAGGCGGCGGTTGTCGGGATGCCAGACAATCTGGTCGCATTGGGCGTTGGGGCAGGGGAGGATGGCGTGGTGGGAACGGCCGTTTTCATCCATCAGCCACAAGCCGGAATCGGTGGCGTAGGCGATTTGTTGGCCGTCGGGGGAAGGGGCGAAGTTGAGGATGACGGCCGTTTCCGCCGTCAGTTGTTCCGGCGCGTCATCCTCCCTTTCAATACGATAAAGTTGGATGCGATCCTGCTCATCCCATCCCAGGTAAAGCACAGACGGCGGCGCGCCGCTGGTTCTGGCGCGCCAGACCAGCCAGCCCGCCAACGCCGCCAGCCCCACAACCAACAAACCTACGACCCGGCCCATTCCTTTCATACGGCCCGATCATACCAGAGAAAAAATCAATCCGCAGATTGGCGTAAATCACCCTCAGGGTAATTGCATACTCGCTGGGTTTCCTTTTTTTCGCCACGAATTTCACCAATTACACGAATTTACGTTAGCGGGTAAAAAGCCAGCGACGCAGACTTTTGTCTTGGACGCGAGACCTGCGAGGTCTACGCCCCAGGACAGCTTTATCCACGAGAAAAGCGGGCTGGAATTTGTGCGGATTCCGGCGGGCGAGTTTTTGTATGGCGACAACAAGGAGAAGAAGAACCTGCCGGAGTTTTGGATGGGCAAGACGCCGGTGACGAACGCGGCGCACAAACGTTTCTTGGATGCTAATCCCCAGTATTCTTTGCCGCGCACATGGTATAAATCGAGTCGCATGTATCCCGATGGTAAAGCAGAATACCCAGTCGTGTATGTAAGCTGGCATGATGCAAAAGCGTATTGTGAGTGGGCCGGGCTGGAACTGCCGACGGAAGAACAATGGGAAAGGCGGCGCGGGGGACGGACGGGCGCGAATACCCCTGGGGGGACGACCCACCGACGCCAGAATTGTGCAATTTTGACAGGAATGTGGGTGATGCGACGCCGGCAGGTCGATACTCACCGCAGGGAGACGGCCCTTACGGCTGTGTGGATATGAGCGGCAATGTTTGGGAATGGACGGATTCGTTGTACAGGGAAGGCAAGGGCTGGCGCGTCCTGCGCGGCGGCTCGTGGGACAACGCCTGTCTCAACGCGCGTGCGGCCTACCGTAACTTCAACCATCCTGACGACCACAACTTCATTGTCGGGTTCCGGGTGGTGGCGCGTCGTTCCCCATCTCATCAGGCACACTGATCGCTGCCCGGCCTGGGAGCGGTAGCGGGAAGGCCGCCGCGCCACAGGCGCGGATCGCGTGAAATTTTGGCGGGGGTGCGCGGAACTTTTGCTGACAACCTGATTGAATGCGTAGGGCGATTTTGAAAATCGCCCTACAATCATCAACAGAAAATTCGCGCACTCTTTTGGCGGAGGGCATTTGTGGTTGGGTTGGGAATTGTTTATACTTGGGCGTAAAGGTGATGTTGATGGAAAAGTTTACGGCCGTATTCGAAAAATCTGATGATTGGTGGATCGCTTTTGTAGAGGAACTTCCGGGCGCAAACACCCAAGGGGAAACCCTCGACGAAGCGCGGGAAAATTTGAAAGAGGCGATCCAATTAACCATTGCCGCCAATCGAGAAATCGCCCGCCGCCAATCGGCCGGGAAAAAGATTGTGCGTGAAAAAATGAGACGCCGCGGCTTGTGGAGATGATTATGACTGCTTTAACTGTTGCTGATTTAACTGTCGCTGACTTAAAGAACCTGATTCGAGAAGTGACAACGCAAACGATTATGGAGTTGCTTAGCGATCCTGATGTGGGTTTGGAATTGCGGGACGAATTCGAAGATCAGCTACAGCGTTCTTTGAAAACGGCGCCGGCAGGCGGTATAACGACTCCAGCGCAAGAAGTTGCCCAGAGGCTTGGCCTTGAGTGGTGACGTGTATCAGGTCGAATTTACGCCGCAGGCGGAAACTGATTTAACTCATATCAATAAACCAACCGCGCAACGGATTCTCAAAAAGGTGCGTTGGTTGGCGGATAATTTTGCCAATATCTCTCTAGAGCCTTTGACCGCAACCTGGAAAGGGTTTTACAAATTGCGCGTAGGCGACTATCGTGTCATTTATACAGTTAGCGAAGCCGAGTTGAAAATAATCACTATTCATTTTATCCGCCATCGCCGTGAAGTTTATAAGATTAAGTAGATGACGGGGAAGATCATGCGGCGCTTGGGGAGGACGGCCGTCCTCCTCCCCCTCCTTTTCCTCCTCCTTTTCTTCTTCACCCCCCTGGTTAACATCTTCGGCTTGAGCTTGACGGGAACGGCCGTCACCCAACTGTTCACCCGCGCCGCCTTTCGTAACGTCATCTGGTTCACCATCTGGCAGGCGGCGCTGTCCACAGCGCTCACGCTGCTCATCGGCCTGCCCGCCGCCTACCTGTTCGCCCGCTACGACTTTCGCGGCAGAGCTTTGCTGCGCTCCTTGACGACCATTCCCTTCGTTATGCCCACCGTCGTTGTCGCCGCCGCCTTCCGCGCCTTGCTGGGAGCCAACGGCCCTATCAACCAGGCATTACACGTTCTATCATCAATCTCCAATCTTCAATCACCAATCACCCTCCGCCTTGAACAAACGCTGACGATTATTTTGTTGGCCCATGTTTTTTACAATGTGACCGTCGTCATCCGTCTGGTGGGGGGCTTCTGGGCCAATCTCGACCAGCGGCAGGTCGAGGCGGCGCGGGTGTTGGGGGCGTCGCCGCGCCGCGCCTTTTGGGAAGTGACTTTACCGTTGTTACGGCCGTCTCTCATCTCCGCCGCCCTCCTCATCTACCTGTTCACCTTCACCAGCTTCGGCGTCATTCTCATTTTGGGCGGGCCGGGCTTCAGCACCATCGAAACCGAAATTTACCGCCAGTACGTCACCTTCCTCAAGCCGGACACGGCCGCGGCGCTGTCGCTGCTGCAAATCCTGTTCACCCTGGCGCTGATGTCGGTGTATGCCCGGTGGCAGAGGAAAACGGCCGTTGCCCTCGATTTCCGCCCCCAGCAGGCCAACCTGCGCCGTCCCACGACGCCGGCCCAGAAACTGTTCGCCAACGCCGTCGTCGCCGGATTGTTCATTTTCTTGATTGGGCCTTTGCTGGCGCTGGTCTGGCGTTCCCTGGTGGACCGGGATGGGCAGGTCACGCTGGCTTACTACCGCGCCCTGCCGGAACTGCGCCGCGGCAGTATTTTGTTTGTGCCGCCGTTAACGGCCGTTCGTAACTCCACCGGCTACGCCCTGCTCACTGTTCTCACCGCCGGATTCTTGGGCGTGTTGACGGCGGCGATGCTGGCCCGGCCGTCCCGCTGGCGTAACTGGCTCGACCCCATCTTCATGCTGCCCCTGGGCGCGTCGGCCGTGACGCTGGGCTTCGGCTACGTCGTCACCTTTGACTGGCTGCGAACGTCGCCCCTGCTCGTTCTCATCGCTCACACGCTGGTCGCTTTTCCATTTGTGGTGCGCAGCCTGCTGCCGGTGATGCAGGGGATCAAGCCCAACTTGCGCGAAGCGGCGGCCGTTTTGGGCGCGTCGCCGCTGCGGGTGTGGCGCGAGGTAGATTTGCCGATTGTGGGACGGGCGCTGTTGGTAGCGGCCGTCTTTGCCTTCACCGTCAGCATGGGCGAATTTGGGGCGACCAGTTTCATCGTCCGCCCCAACAGCGGCTACCTGACCCTGCCCATCGCCATCGAGCGCTACCTGGGCCAGCCCGGCGCGCTCAATTTTGGGCAGGCATTGGCGATGAGCAGCATTTTGATGGTTGTCAGCGCGATTGGATTTGTCGCCATTGAGCGATTCCGTTATGCTGATGTTGGCGAATTTTAGTTAGCAACAGCAACAACGGATAGGAGAAAACAACGGATGAAGAAAAAATCCGTTCCTTTCTAACATCCGTTGTTGCCCCAATGGAGGAGCAAATGATTCCCAAACAAATGAAAACCTTTCTGCATGAAGCGCTACCGGAACAAACCTTTAAGAACCGATTGATTCAGGATGGCGGCCGGCGCTATTTGGAATTTGGGCCGCTGGATGTGGACCAGTTGGCCCGGCTGGGTATTGGGGTGGACAGTCTGGGGCCGCGCTTGGTGGTCTGCTTGTGGGATGAGGCGTCTGACCTGGAAATCGGCGGCTACCTGGTGGTGGATAATTTGGCGATGGGCCAGCCTTCGATGGGCGGCATTCGGATGCTGCCCGATGTGACCCCGGCGGCCATTCATAACCTGGCGCGGGGGATGACGTTGAAGAATGCGGCGGCGCAGCTGCCTTACGGCGGCGGTAAATCGGGGATTGTAGCCGAGCGGGGATTGCCGGCGGCGGAGCATACGGCCGTTGTGCGCGGCTTCGCTCGTCTCATCAAGCGGTACACGGATGTCTACCTGCCCGGCCCGGATGTGGGAACTAATGACGCCGATATGAAAACCATCGCCATCGAAAATGGGCTGGACAATGCCCTGTCCAAGCCGGTGGAGATGGGCGGCAATCGGATTGACGAACTGGGCGCGGCCGGCGGCGGGGCCATCATCGCCCTGGACGAATTGTTGCAGGCGATGCCGCGCCTGCAATCACTGCCCCAGTTTGCCGGGCTGCAAATTCCCTCGGTTGCAGAGTTGACGGTTCTGATTCAGGGGTTTGGCGCGGTAGGGGCGCATGGGGCGCGGATATTGCTGGAAAGGTTGGCCGGGGCGCGACTTATCGGCGTCAGTGATTTGTCGGGTTATTTGTATGATGAAGCGGGGCTGCCGGCGGCTGATTTGTTCCGGCGCTGGCAGCGAGATGGGTTGGTGACACGGCCGTATTACCACGAGAAATTAGCTGACGAGCGCGGCATGAGCGGCACAAAATACGCCAATGATGCCAATGATTTACTGCGCGAATCGGCTTTCTGTTTGATTCCGGCCGCGCCTGTCGCCAATTACCTGGACACCGACCCGGCAACACGGCCGTCTATGACCGTGGACAGGATGGGGAACTGGTCGGTGATTGTGGAGGGGGCCAATACCTACTCGCCCGACCCGGCGCGGCAGGCGGCGCGGGCGCGGATGGAGCGGGCAGTTTATCGGGAACGGGGCACGCTCATCGCCACCGATTACCTGGTCAACTCCGGCGGGGTGATTTACGCAGCGCAGGAACATCTAATTAAAACGCCCGATCATTTGCGGATTCCCGGCGCGGCGCTGGGCGACCGGGTGGCAGTGGACGGTTGGCTGGCTGACCATGCGGCGGAACTGGCGCAGTTGGCGCAGAAGCGGTTGGATACGGCCGTTACCTACCGTGATGAAGTGATCCGCCGCAACATGCGTGAACTGGTGGAGCTGTTGGCGGCGGATGCGGACCTGCTGCCCTGTGAAGCGGCGGAACACATCAGTATTCGCCGCATTGCCGCCCGTGAGAGCGACCGGACGGCCGCCGACATCATGGACCCGATTCCAACGATAACGGCCGTTTGCGCTGTGAAAGAAGCGGCCGCGTTGATGGTAGAAGCCGTCAGCTCGATATTGGCTGTGGTATCACCGGAGGGGGGCTTGGTTGGCGTTGTCACCGAATGGGATATCACGCAGGCGACGGCTCAGGATGCGCCCAATGACACCCCTTTAACCGAGATTATGACCCGCAATGTGATTACGGCTTGCCCGGATGATGGCTTCCTGGCTGTTATTCGCAAGCTGGAACATCATGGCATTTCGGCGATGCCGGTGGTCGAAAATGGCAAGGTGTTGGGCAAAATCAGCGCCAGCCTATTGGCAAAACGTTCGCTGTTCCGGTTGTTACAGTCGGAAGCGGCGGCGTAGAAGGTTCGTCTGTCACCCTCCCTGAATTCAGGTATACTTGCGTTTTGTACGCTTAAAATCAAATCCTTAACCCCTCGTTCCACGCTCTGCGTGGAACGATTTGTCAGACGCTCTGCGTCGGGCAGAACGCAGGAACGAGAAGGGGCAGCGATGAGAAACCCCATGCGCCTGTTCATCTCAGGCTGGTCATGATTCATGAACGATAAATCTTTTCAAACGCTGGAATTTGACAAAGTCCTCAATATTTTGGCCGGTTATACGAGTTTTAGCGCCGGGGAGAGTTTAGCCCGAGGTCTACGGCCGACGACTGACTTGGTGGAAGCGCAGCAGTGGCAGGCAGAAACACGGGAAGCGGCGCTGCTGCTGGACACGCACAGCAATATCACTATTGGCGGGGCGCGGGATGTGCGTCAGGCGGTGGATAATGCGCTGCGCGGTTTTACGCTGCCGGCGGAGGATTTGCTGGCAGTGCGCGACACGATTGTGGCCGCCCGTAATTTACGCCGCCAGTTGGTGAAGGCGGAGGATGATTTTCCCTATCTGGCCGATATCGCTTATCTCGTTGAAGAATGTCCGGGCATCGTGTCGGCCGTTTCGCAAACGATTGATGAGCGCGGCGAAGTGTTGGACAGCGCCAGCCCTAAACTGGCTAAGTTCCGACAGGAACAGCGGGTTATGCACGGCCGTATCCAGGACAAACTTCAGCGCATTCTCAACAGCAGTCAGAGCCAATATTTGCAAGAACCGATTGTGACGATGCGTAACGGCCGTTACGTCCTCCCCGTTAAAGCCGACGCCAAAGGGCGACTCAAAGGTATCGTCCACGACCACAGCGGCAGCGGCGCTACTCTGTGGATGGAACCGATTGGCACGGTTGAACTTAACAACGAATATCGCGGCTTACAGATTCAAGAACAAGAAGAAATCAACCGCATCCTGGCCGCGCTCTCCGCCCAAATCGCCGAACAAGGAGACGCCGTCAAGCGCGTTGTCGAACGGATGGCCGAGTTGGACTTAATATTCGCCCGCGCCCGGTATGCGGCCGTGATTGAGGCTGTAGAACCTCAATTCGTCGAATGGCGCACATTCGCCGCGCCCCGCCCGCCCAAGCACGCTAACGAACGGGCTAAATGGACGCCGCCGCCGCGCAACTATCACCCTGGTTCTACCATCTGGATCAAGGGGGCGCGTCACCCTCTGCTCGACCCGCACACCGTTGTTCCCACTAACCTGACGCTGGACGACGAAACCTTTATTGTCCTCATCACTGGCCCTAACACCGGCGGCAAAACGGTTAGTCTGAAAACGATAGGCTTGATGGCCTTGATGGCCCAATCTGGCCTGCATCTACCGGCTGTCGAAGCGCGGCTGACGATTTTTGACAATATTTTCGCCGACATCGGCGACGAGCAATCTATTGAGCAAAGCCTTTCGACTTTCTCGGCGCATATCACCAACATCATCCACATTTTGGAACGGGTGGATGACCATTCGCTGGCGCTGTTGGATGAGTTGGGGTCGGGCACAGACCCGGCGGAAGGGGCGGCGCTGGCCCAATCTATCACCCATTTCCTGCGCGACAAAGGGACGACGACGTTTATCGCTACCCATTACCCGGAATTGAAACTGTACGCCAGCCAGACGAAGGGGGCGACTAACGCTTCTTTGCTGTTTGATGTGGAGACGCTTTCGCCAACTTACGAGATGACGATTGGCCTGCCGGGAAAATCCAACGCTTTCGCCATTGCCCGGCGGCTGGGGATGGATGAAACGATTCTGGAGGACGCCATGCGGCTAATTGGCGCCGGCGGCAGCGAGGCGGAGAATTTGCTGGATTCGATTTATGACCTGCGCGACAAGATGGAATCGGAGGAGGCGGGGACGCGGCTGGCTTTGCGTGAAGCGGAGGAGGAGCGGGATGTTTTACAGCGACGGCTGGAGCAGGTGGAAGAGGAGCGGCAGCATATTCTGGCCGCGGCCCGCGAGCAGGCGCAGGCCGAGATTGAGGCGGTGCAGGATGAAATCCGGCGGGCGCGGAAGCGTCTGCGGGATGCGGAATCGCTGAATAAGTTGAAGAAGATCAGCAAACAGGTGGGGCAAATTGAGGCGGAACAGTTGACGGCGACTGCGCCGGTTATGGAACAGGTCAAAGCGTCGAAGAAACGGCCGTCTCTCTGCGTCGGCGATACGGTGCTGGTCACGACCCTCAACGTGAAGGGCGAAATCACTTCCATCAGCAGAAAAGAGGCGATGGTGGCGGTGGGGCGGCTGCAAATGCGGGCCAAGTTGGATGAATTAGAATTTAAGAGCCGTAAGGAAGCGGAGACAGAGGCGGAGGTAGAGCGCGTGCGTTTCGTGGGCGGCTCTTCGGTGGATATCGAGGTGGATTTGCGCGGGAGACGGGTTGAAGATGGGCTGGCTGAATTGGAAAGATACATAGATTCCGCCTTTTTATCGCGTATGCCCTGGGTGCGCATCATTCATGGCAAAGGGACGGGTAGACTGCGTGAAGCAGTCCGTAAAGCGTTACGCAAAAACAGCCACGTTGCGTCCTGGGAAGAAGGAAAGGATGGCGAAGGCGGCGCCGGCGTGACGGTGGCGAAGTTGTTGGAGCAAGGGTGAAGAGGTGAAGGGGTGATAAGGTGATGGGGAAGAAGATTACGACGCATAATGATTTGGATGTTTATCGGCGGGCGTTTGAGGCGGCGATGGAGATTTTTGAGCATTCGAAAGCGTTTCCGAAGGATGAAACGTATTCGCTCACGGACCAAATTCGGCGGTCGTCTCGTTCGGTGTGCGCTAATTTGGCGGAGGCGTGGCGAAAACGGCGGTATGAAAATGCGTTTATCAGTAAGTTATCTGACGCTGAAAGCGAAGCCGCCGAAACGCAGTTTACGATGGCATTCTGGCAACATTTGTCGGTATGATTAACCACTCCCAATCCTGGGTTCTGCCGGGGAAGAGGTGAAGGGGTTACTATGATGGATACAGTGATTTTTGACCTGGGCGGGACGTTGATTGAGTATGCGGGTGAATATGCGGTTTGGCCGGATTTGGAAACGCCGGGGTTTACGGCCGTTTACCGCTACCTCAACCAGAACGGCTTGCACCTGCCCGAATTTGAGCAGTTCAAGCAAACCGGCTTTGCCCTGCTGCCCGCCCGCTGGCAGGCGGCGATGCGCGGCGAGCAAAATCTGCGTCTCGTAGATTTATTGGCCGCTGTGCTGGCCGAGTTGGGAATAACCGGCGTCCCTGAATCGCAGTTGTCCGCAGCCGGTAAATTGTACGAATCGGCTATCTGTTCCCAGGCGGAACCGATGCCGCGAGCCAGAGAAACATTGGCCGAGGTCAAGGCGGCTGGTTACAAAATCGGCCTGCTTTCCAACACGATGTTTACCGGCGCGGCCCATGTCGCCGATTTGGAACGGTTTGGATTGGCAGATTATTTTGACGCCATGCTGTTTTCGGCGGACGCGGGTAAGTGGAAGCCGAACGCGGCCCCCTTTTTGCAAGTGATGGCTGAATTGGGCGTGGGGGGAGAAACGGCCGTTTACATCGGTGACGATCCGGCCGGCGACATTGTCGGCGGCCAGCGGGCCGGTATGAAAACCATCCATTTCCAATCCAGCCAGCGTTTTCAAATGCCAGAGGACGCGCAGCCGGACGCCCATATCCGCCACCTATCCGAACTGCTGCCCACCTTGACACAACTATAACTCAAGCGCTAACTTGTTTGAGCAATATTGCCTCTGGCTTGCCAATGACCTCAAAATACAATGATCTTAAAAACTCGCCAGGAATTTGCGTTTCCCCGGTAAAAGCCTAAAATCCTGTCGTTTTGTTCAGAATCTGGGCATGGTTCAAAACTCGGTTTTGCATCTTTACAAATCGGCTTTGCATTCGGCCATCGCATTGCAAATGCACGGCTGAGACAAAAAACCCGTTGAAAACGGGTTGAAATGCGCTCAAACCGGGTCTTTAGCGCGTTTCAACGCACTTTTTGTATTAGATGTGGATTTCCAATCCACATCTAATTGTAAAGATGATTTTGTCAAAAATGAACCA
>JAJRYT010000236.1 GCA_024275635.1 Chloroflexota bacterium
GGAGATGGTGATGCCTGGGGATAATGTGAACTTGATGGTGGAGTTGATCACCCCGGTGGCATTGGAGAAGGGCAGCAGTTTTGCTATTCGCGAAGGCGGCCTGACCGTTGGCGCTGGCGCCATTACTGAGATTATAAAGTAAGCAGTGTTTAGAAGTGACGTTCCTATTTGGAAACGTCACTTCTTAATTTGAGGCAATTATGGCAAAGCAAAGAATCCGCATTCGTTTGAAAGCATATGATCACCGTGTGCTTGATCAATCAGCAAAGCGTATTGTAGGAACGGCCGAAAGAACCGGTGCGCGTGTGATAGGCCCTGTGCCATTACCGACACGATTAGAACGCTTTACAGTTCGGCGCAGTACGTTCATTGATAAAGATTCTCATGAACATTTTGAGATTCGTACTCATAAGCGTTTAATTGACGTTGTAGATCCCGACTCAAAGACAATTGACACACTGATGCGGTTGAATTTACCGGCTGGTGTCGATATTGAGATTTCAATTTAGGGTATTTGGATCTGGCGGTTGCGAGTTGTTTAGGGCTTCCAGTTGTTAGATTCTAATTCCTCGGAAAGGATGATGCAGCTTCAAAAAATGGCTGACAGTCCTGGGAGGTTAATGTGAAAGGATTACTAGGCATCAAAATAGGCATGACTCAGGTTTGTGATGAACAAGGCGTTATTGCGCCAGTTACCATAATTCAAGCTGGGCCATGTTACGTTACTCAAATCAAAACCGAAGAAACAGATGGATATGATGCTATTCAGGTAGGGTTTGAGGAAACGAAAGAAAAGCGGTTAACTAAGGGGCAGAAAGGTCACTTAGGACTCTTGAAATCAGATAAAAAACACCCCCAGCGCAAGAAAGCACAAGGAGTTCCTCCTGTCCGGCACTTGCGTGAATTTCGTACCAAGAATACAGATGATTACAAGATTGGTCAACAATTGACTGTTGAGCAATTTGAAACGGGCGATCATGTTGATGTTATTGGCGTAACTAAAGGGCGTGGTTTTGCTGGCGTCGTGAAACGGTATGGTTTTGGCGGCGGCATCAAGACACATGGCCAATCTGACCGTCATCGTGCGCCTGGTTCAATTGGCGCTACATCGGGTACAGCACACGTTTTTAAGGGTAAGAAAATGCCGGGGCGTATGGGTAATGAGCGTTTCACCTCTCAGAACCTAGAAGTTGTCCAAATTGATATGGAGCAGAATTTAATAGCGATAAAAGGCTCTGTTCCTGGTAGTAAGGGCGGCTTTGTTATTATTCGGAATTCAGCAAAAGGTTAACGGAGGCGTTGTGATGAAGGTTCCAGTTTTGAATATGGCTGGCGAGGAAGTGAGCAGCGTCGATCTCCCCGTTAGTGTTTTTGAAGCAAATATTAATCGTGCTCTTATGCACCAGGCATTAGTTCGTCAAATGGCAAATGCACGGCAAGGCACACATAGCACAAAAGGCCGTTCAGAGGTAAGTCGTACGACTGCTAAGATGTATCGGCAGAAAGGGACGGGTAATGCGCGTCATGGTAGCCGTCGCGCTCCTATTTTTGTGGGTGGCGGTGTGGCTCATGGCCCTAAACCGCGAAAATATACTAAAGCCATGCCGCGCAAGATGCGCCGAGCTGCTTTACGGTCGGCGCTGAGTATTAAAGCGGGCAATGGGGATATTGTTGTGCTTGATGAATTGAGCATGGATGTGCCTAAAACAAAAGAAATGGCCGGAATATTAGCTCGTTTAGTAGAGGGGAAAACGGCCCTCGTTTTGATGGCTGAGCGAGATGAAAATGTAGATAAGGCAATCCGTAATTTAGCCTCTGCAAAGGCATTGCACGCAAATTATTTAAATATCCGTGATTTGCTTGGCTATACTAAAATCATCATGCCTTTGTCGTCTCTGGAAATGATTAACGGCGTTTTGGCTGTAGAGACAGATGATGTCTTTGAGATTGATACTTCTGAAGAGGAGGAGTAAGCAATGCAGATACATTGGCGTGAGATTATTCGACGTCCATTAGTGACGGAAAAGAGCAGCTATCTGGTTGATTTGTATAACCAGTATTCGTTTGTCGTTGATTCTCGGGCAAATAAAATGCAAATTAAGCAAGCGGTTGAGCTGGCCTGGCCTGATGTGACCGTTGAGAAGGTTCGCGTTGCCAATATGCCGGCCAAACGTGCTCGCCGTTGGCGTAGTATGACGGTGCGTAAATCGGGCTGGAAGAAGGCTGTGGTAACGCTTACTTCTGGAGATAGCATTGATTTGTTTGAGGGTGTTTAATCGTTAATTGTTTATTTTGAGCAGGGATGAGGGTTTCAAGGCGACAGGGGTTATGTTCCTGTCGGTTGAAGAAGCCTGATGTCCGTCTCTGGAGGAATTATGCCTATTAAAGTTTTTAAGCCGACATCTCCAGGTCGCCGTGATATGAGCGGTCAGACTTTTGAGGAGATCACGCGTTCCCAGCCGGAACCATCTTTGGTTAGGGGTTTGCGGAAGCGGGCCGGGCGCAATTTTCGTGGCAAGATAACGGTTCGTCACCGCGGTGGCGGCCATAAGCGCCTTTATCGTCAGATTGATTTTAAGCGGGATAAGCTGGGCATTTCGGCGCGGGTGGATTCGATTGAGTATGATCCCAATCGCTCGGCCCGGATCGCGCTGCTTGTTTATAAGGATGGCGAAAAGCGATATATTATTGCGCCGTTGGGATTGCGTGTTGGTGATGTGGTAATGAGTGGTGTGGACGCGGAGATTCGTCCGGGGAATGCGTTGCCTTTGCGGTGGATTCCTTTGGGTACCTTAATTCATAATATTGAACTACAGGTTGGACGTGGCGGCCAATTGGTGCGTTCGGCGGGAACATCGGCGCAATTAATGTCGAAAGATCATCCGCAGTATGTGCTTTTGCGATTGCCTTCCGGTGAGGAACGGTATGTACCCCAGGATTGCCTGGCAACAATTGGCCAGGTTGGTAATGTGGAACATGGTCATGTTAAGCTGGGTAAGGCTGGGCGTAAACGGCATATGGGTATCCGACCCACGGTTCGTGGTTCGGCTATGAATCCGAATGACCATCCGCATGGTGGCGGTGAGGGTCGCTCTCCTATCGGTATGCCAGGCCCCAAGACGCCTTGGGGAAAGCCGGCATTGGGACGGCGTACTCGTCGAAATAAAGCTACGGATAAGTTGATTTTCCGTCGCCGGACTAAGAAGCGTCGGTAGGAGGTAGAGGATGTCACGTTCGTTAAAGAAAGGGCCTTTTGTTGACCCTAAGTTGTTGAAGAAGGTTGAGAAGTTAAATGCGCTGAAGAGCCGCCAGGTGATTCGTACCTGGTCGCGGGCGAGTACGATTTTCCCGCAGATGGTGGGGCATACGATTGCTGTGTATGACGGCCGTCGCCATGTCCCAATTTATGTAACTGAGAATATGGTTGGGCATAAGTTGGGCGAGTTCGCGCCTACTCGAACTTTTCGCGGTCATATTGGCAGAGCTGAAAAGAAGGGGATTCGTTAATCATGGCTGAAGCATTTGAAGTTAAAGCAAAAGCGCGGTTTATTCCTATTTCACCGCGTAAGGTGCGTTTGGTTGTGGATGCCGTTAGAGGTGTTGGGGCACAAGAGGCGCTGGATAAATTGCGTTTTATGCCTCAGCGGGCAGCTGAGCCTGTTTTTAAGTTGATTCAGTCGGCCGTGGCCAATGCGGAACAAAATTTTGGTTTGGAAGCGGATGAGTTGTTTGTAAGCCGCATTTTTGCCGATGGAGGCCCACGCCATCGTAAAGCGCCTTATGGCGGGCGTTTTGCTGGGCGAGGCCGGTTTCGACCGATTGTACGCCGTTCATCTCATATTACGGTTGTGTTAGCTGAGCGTGAAGTGGTGGAGTATGGCGACTTCTAGTAGTCGCGCGACTTTTAATAGTCGCATGGAGGAATAACGTTGGGACGAAAAGTACATCCTGTAGGATTCCGTTTGAAGTATATTCGTGATTGGAATGCACGTTGGTTTGCGGAAGGTAAGCGGTATGAAGAGTTGCTTCATGAGGATTTTGCCATTCGCAAGATGGTTAAGAAGGAGCTGCCTTCGGCTGGTGTTTCTGGGTTGCATATTGAACGCGCGGCTCCTAACCAGGTTCAGGTGACGATTCACACGGCAAAGCCGGGTATTGTGATTGGTCGTAAGGGATCTTCGGTGAAGGAACTGCGTAATAAGTTGCGGAATTTGACTCATAAATCGGTGAAGTTGGAAGTTGAGGAAATCTCGCAGCCTGATACAGATGCTTATCTGATTGCGGAGAATATTGCGAGTCAGCTAACGCGACGTATTTCTCATGGTCGAGCGATGAAGCGCGCGGCTCAGCAGGCAATGCGCCAGGGTGTGGAAGGTATCCGCATTGAGGTTGGCGGCCGGTTGGGCGGTTCGGAAATGGCGCGGAAGGATAAGGTCTGGGACGGCCGTGTTCCCCGTAATACCATTCGGGCTGACCTGGATTATGGTTTTGCCGAAGCGTTGACGACCTTTGGTCAGATTGGCGTCAAGGTATGGGTTTATAAAGGCGAAGTCTTGCCGCAGAAGAGCGAGGCGACGGACGTCTATATCAGTGAGTAAAACGGACGGCCGTTTTATCCTGTGTAGAACGAAATTGTTGGAGAATTAGTTATGTTAATGCCAAAACGCGTGAAATATCGCAAACAATTTCGTGGCCGTATGAGAGGAATGGCTAAGGGCGGCACAGAGCTGCTCAATGGCGAGTTTGGGATACAAGCGCTCGAACCAGGTTGGATTACCAGCCGCCAGATTGAAGCCATCCGTCGGACGATTGTTCGGCACATGCGTCGCCGCGGTAAATATTGGATTCGGATATTTCCTGATAAGCCGGTCACGACGAAACCGGCCGAAACCCGCATGGGTAAGGGGAAGGGCGCTGTTGATCATTGGGTAGCTGTGGTAAAACCAGGCCGCATCATTTTTGAAGTGGCCGGCGTACCGGAAGATGTTGCTCGTGGAGCGTTGAATCTAGCCGGTTATAAGTTGCCCATAAAAACACAAATCGTTTCACGGGAGGATCGGCTCTAATGGCTAATATTGTCGAACTTCGCGGTATGAGTGACGATAAGTTGGAGGAGATGTTGGAAAACGCTAGAGAAGAGGTGTTTAATCTTCGTTTTCGCAATGCTTCTTCTCAATTAGATGATTATTCGCGGTTGAAAGCTGTTCGTCGTGAGATTGCTCAGTTGGAAACGGCGCTGCGTATGCGCCAGATAGCTGAGGAAGCGGCAAGCGCGCAGCCAGAAATTGCGGCTGTGTTGGCGGACACAGAATGGCAGGTAACAACGCGCTTTAGTTATGAAGATAGCGCCTGGCAGGTTGAGTTTGCCGATGTGGATGGCAATGATTTGGCATCGGCAATGGTGGATTTGAATAAAAAACAGCCCAAAAGCCGCAAGGCGCGGTCACAAAGAGTGCAGCCGCGTTTGGTTACTAGTTACGAGATCGCAGGGTAGGTGAAAGATGAGAGAACAACGTAAGCGACTGATTGGCGTTGTGACCAGCGACAAGATGGACAAGACGATTGTGGTTGCTGTAACAACTGCCAAACGTCACCCTAAATATGGCAAAGTTATGCGTCTGGTAAAGAAGTATAAGGCGCATGATGAGAAGAATGAGTGCCATATTGGTGACCGGGTTCAGATTATTGAATCGCAGCCATTGAGCCGCCAGAAGCGCTTTGCCCTGGTTTCGGTTCTTGACCGGGCGAAATAGTGAGGCGTAAGAATGATTCAACGAGAAAGCCGTTTAAATGTGGCCGATAATTATGGCGCCCGCGAGGTTTTAGTTATCCAGGTAATGGGTGGCTCTGGGCGCCGATATGGTGGCGTGGGTGATGTGGTGACGGCAACAGTAAAGAAAGCTGTCCCGAATTCGGCCGTAAAAAAAGGAACGATTGTTAAAGCTGTCATCGTCCGCACGAAGAAGGAAATCAAGCGTGAAGATGGCAGTCATATCCGTTTCGATGACAATGCGGTTGTTATTTTAGCTGCTGATAGTAAGCAGCCTGTAGGCTCGCGTATTTTTGGCCCTGTTGCCCGCGAGTTACGCCAAAAGGGATTCAGCCGAATTTTATCGCTGGCGCCGGAAGCGCTGTAAAAAGGTGATGAATGATGGATGATGAATTAAAGGAATCGAGTTCATCTTTCATTCGTGATTTGGAAGAGGTTTTGTAATGCGTATTAAAGTCGGTGATAAGGTTCAGGTGATTGCTGGAAATTATAAAGGTGTAGAAGGGATGGTGCAGCGGTTGGAGATTAATAAAAACCGTGTGGTTGTTTCTGGGGTGAATTTGGTGAAAAAACACCAAAAGCCACAGCAAACTGGCGGCCGTTCCCAGGCACAGGGTGGCATTATTGAGTTTGAAGCCCCCATTCATATTTCTAATGTAATGCTGCTTGATCCTGAAACGGGTGAGCCAACCCGTATTGGCATTCGCAGGGAACCTTTGGAAGAAGACAGTTCAAAGACCCGTCGTGTTCGTTATGCCAAGAAGAGTGGCGTAGAACTTGATTAGTATGTGAAATATCAGAGGTGAGCCAGGTGGCCCGATGCGTTTGTTAATTGAAAAAGCGCAGGCCGACCTGCCACTCAACTCGGAGGAATAAAATGGCATTTACGCCACTTAAGGAATTGTATAAAACGGAAATAGCTCCCACTTTGATGAAGGAGTTTGAGTACGATAATGTGATGCAGGTCCCGCGAATCACTAAGGTTGTGGTTAATGTTGGTGTTGGCGAGGCGCTTGATAATGCTAAAGCTATTGAGTTTGCTGTAGGTGACATCACAAAGATAACCGGACAAAAACCGATTATCACACGCGCCAAAAAATCTATCGCTGCTTTTAAGTTACGAGAGGGGCGTGCGATTGGTGTGAAGGTTACGCTGCGCGGTGAAAGGATGTGGAGCTTTTTTACGCGGTTGGTTCATGTTGCGCTGCCGCGTACCCGTGACTTTCAGGGGATTTCGCCTGATTCGTTTGATGGGCGTGGTAATTACACGTTAGGTTTACGGGAGCAACTGATTTTCCCTGAAATTGATTATGACAAGATCGATAAGATTCGGGGTATGGAAGTGAGTATTGTGACGACGGCTAAGACGGATGAAGAAGGGCGTCGTTTGTTGGCCCTGATGGGCATGCCTTTTCGGCAGAATTAATGTGTGACCCGGTTGTGATATCTGGCCGGGCGGGAGAAAAGTATGGCTAAAAAATCAATGATCGCACGCGAAACGAAGCGTAAGTATAAGGTTCGTATTCGCAATCGCTGTCGGTTGTGCGGCCGTCCACGGGGCTATATGCGTCGGTTCGGTTTGTGTCGGATCTGTTTCCGTGAGCAGGCGTTGGAAGGGAATATCCCCGGCGTCGTGAAATCTAGCTGGTAAGGCGGAGGTGTATTATGTCAATGAGTGATCCGATTGCTGATATGCTGACACGTATGCGTAACGCCTTGATGCGCCAGCATCCGGCGGTTTCTATGCCCCATTCGAAAACGAAGGAAGCTATTGCTAAGGTGATGCAGGCTGAAGGGTATATTGAAGATTATAAGGTGTTGCCGGAAAAGCCGCAGGCTGTGTTGCAAGTGACTCTTAAGTACACGGGAAATCGCCGCAACTACCGTTCGATTATTACTGGTCTAGAACGGGTAAGTAAGCCGGGGCGACGTATTTATGTGGGCAAGAAGGATATTCCCTGGGTGTTGAGTGGTATGGGTGTTGCCATCATGACAACTTCTAAGGGTATTATGACAGGGCAGCAGGCTCGTAGCCAAGGTGTTGGTGGCGAAGTCGTCTGTAAGGTCTGGTAGCTGGAGGTTTGTGATGTCTCGTATTGGGAATTTACCCATTCAATTACCGAAGGGTGTTAATGTTGAGATTAAGGGGGCTGCGGTTAATGTGAGCGGCCCTAAGGGGAAGCTTGCGCAGTCATTTCATCCGGAAATGGCGGTTGAGTTGGATGGTGGTGTTTTGTTTGTGAAACGGCCGTCTGACTCTCGCCAACATAAAGCGCTTCATGGATTGACTCGTTCTTTGTTGAATAACATGGTTCTGGGGGTCAGTGAAGGCTTTTCTAAGACGTTAGAAATTGAAGGTGTCGGTTACCGGGCGGCGATGGAAGGCAAAGCGCTGGTTTTGACTGTTGGCTATTCGCATCCGGTTCGTTTCGACCCGCCGCAAGATGTTGTTTTTGCGGTGGAAGACCGCAGTAAAACCGTGATAATTTCTGGTATCGACAAGCAGGTTGTGGGCGAAATTGCGGCTCAGATTCGCAAGGCGCGGCCGCCGGAACCTTATAAAGGTAAGGGCATTCGTTACCGGGGTGAATATGTTCGCCGCAAGGCCGGTAAGGCTGGTAAGGTGTAATATAGGGGTTAATGCTATGGCAGTTAAATCGCGTAAGGCACGGCAGCGGCGTCATCGTCGTATCCGTATGAAAATTTCAGGGACACCGGATGTCCCGCGTTTGAATGTGTTTCGCAGTCTGGATCACATTTATGTGCAAGTAATCGATGATGTGAACGGCCGTACGCTGGTATCGGCCTCCACGCTTGATAAGAAGCTGCAATCCGAGTTAGAAGGCAAGCATAAAGCTGAACAATCAGTTATCGTTGGCAAAACTTTAGCTGAACGGGCGGTAGCGGCAGGCATTAAGCGTGTAGTTTTTGATCGTGGTGGCTATCTATATCACGGCCGTGTGAAGGCTTTGGCTGAAGGCGCCCGTGAAGGTGGTTTGGAGTTCTAGGTTAGGAGAATGTAATGGGTCAAAGACGACAAGGATTTCGCAACCAGGATCGAGACGAATTTGATGAGCGGATTATTGATATCACCCGCGTGGCTAAGGTTGTAAAGGGTGGTCGCCGGTTTGCTTTCCGGGTTTCGGTTGTGGTTGGTGACAACAAAGGGAATGTTAGTGTTGGTATTGGCAAAGCGCGTTCAGTTCCAGACGCCATTCGCAAGGCATTGGAATCGGCGCGTAAATCAATGGAGCCGGTGTCAATGGTTGGCAGCACAATCCCGCATGAGGTGATGGGCGTGCATGGCGCGGCCAGAGTGTTGCTGAAACCGGCTTCGCCGGGGACAGGCGTTATTGCCGGCGGCGGCGTTCGTGCGGTCATTGAAGCGGCCGGATATCGTGATATTTTGTCTAAATCGTTGGGCAGCAAGAATGTGTTGAATGTTATGCTGGCAACGGTTAACGGTTTGCAGCAACTGAAAAGCGTACAGCAGGTTGCAGCTGATCGGGGCAAAGAAGTGGCTGACGTTGCGCCGTTTTGGAGTCGTGACTGATGGCTAAATTAAAAATAACGTATAAAAAAAGCGCTATTGGGTATCACGAAAGTCAGAAAGGGACGATAAAAGCGCTGGGTTTTCGTAAATTAGGGCAGACAGTTGAGCATGAGGATACGGCCGTTATTCGCGGCATGATCAACAAAGTCAGTCACCTACTATCAGTGGAAGAGGAAAAATAACAATGAAACTACACGATCTGCGCCCCAATCCTGGAGCAAAGAAAAAGCGCAAGCGAGTGGGTCGTGGTATTTCTGCCGGGCAAGGTAAAACTGCTGGGCGAGGTACCAAAGGGCAAAACGCCCGCAGCGGCGGAGGCAAAGGCGTCTACTTTGAAGGTGGACAATTACCTTTAGCGCGGCGTTTGCCCTACAAACGCGGCTTCACCAATATTCGCAAGGTTTACTACAAACCAGTTAACCTGAAACAACTCGCAGAATTCGATTTTGATGGACTGGACGTGACCCCAGAAATCATGGCCGCCGTCGGTCTCATCAAAAAAGAAACCGATCCCGTCGTCATCTTGGGCGATGGCGAGATTAGCACAGCGCTTGTCGTCAAGGCGCAGCGCTTTTCAGGATCAGCCAAAGCGAAAATCGAGGCAGCCGGCGGTACAGTAGAGGTACTTCCCCTTACATAAGCCTATGGGAGACTTGATAAACTAGATTCAAGTCTTTTCAACGGAGGAATACAATGATCGAATCTGTACGGACTGCTTTTTCATTACCAGACCTTCGCAAGCGCATTCTATTTACTATTGGAATGTTGATAGTTTACCGACTTGTAGCCAACATCCCTGTGCCTGGCGTTGATCTCCAAGCCTGGCTGGCCTTTACCAGTCAGCAAAGCGGCAACCAGGTAATAGACTTTTTGGATTTGTTATCCGGCGGCGCAGTACGAAACTTTTCGGTAATGGCAATGGGTGTGTATCCCTACATCACCGCTTCAATTATCATCCAGTTACTTACTCCCATCATCCCCTACCTTGAGGAGATGCAATCCGAAGGCGAGTCTGGGCGCAACAAAATAAACCGTATTACTTACTATATCACGGTACCATTAGCATTTTTGAACGCTATTGGACAGATAAGAATTGTTGGCTTTAGCCTGGGATCTACCGGTGGATTGGAACAAATTATGCCTAACTTTGGCTTTGCTTCGGCAAGCCAAGTTCTGCCCACGTTGACCACTTTGTTGGCAATGGTCGGCGGAACAATGTTTGCTATCTGGCTGGGCGAACTGATTACGGAAGACGGCATTGGTCAAGGGTTATCGTTGATCATTTTTGGCGGTATCATTACCCGTATTTTGCCTAATATGGCGCGTATATGGACACTTGATGATATAACGGCGCGGATTTTCACGATCACGGCTTTCATCGTTCTCACTGCCTTGACTGTATTAGTCATTGTGATTATTCAGGAAGGACAAAGACGCATTCCTGTGCAATACGGCCGTCGTGTGCGCGGTCGTAAAGTTTATCAGGGACAGAGTAGTTTTGTACCCCTTAAAGTCAATACTGCCGGTATGATCCCCATCATCTTTGCCCAGTCCATCATGACATTCCCGCCGCTCATCGCCAACTTCTTTGTTACCGGCAGTGGCAGCTTCATTGATAATTTGGCCCTATCCATAAGCACCTTTAGCGCCCAACTCGATCCCCGAACCTCACCGGGAGGCTTTGCCTTTTATTGGATCGTCTACTTTATAATCGTGGCTGGCTTTACCTTTTTCTATACCGACGTTATGGTGCAGCAGCAAAATTTGCCCCAAACATTGCAGCGACAAGGCGGGTTCATCCCCGGTATTCGCCCAGGTAAACGAACAGCCGATTACATCACATCAGTTGTGCGGCGTATCACCTTTGTCGGGGCCACATTCCTGGGAATCATCGCCATCATGCCGGGCATTATGCAGCTCGCAGGCGTGATTTTGCGAATAGACGGCATTGAGCAAAGCGTTTTGGTGGTGAGTGGCTCTGGTCTCATCATTGTTGTCGGTGTTGTTATTGATACAATGCGGCAGCTAGAATCACAACTACTCATGCGTCATTACGAAGGGTTCGTTAAATGACATACGTCGTTTTAATGGGTGGCCCCGGAGCCGGCAAAGGCACACAAGCCAAGCGCTTGCGTAAAGAATTGGGGCTGCCGCAGATTGCAACAGGCGATTTATTTCGCGAAAACTTACGAAACGAGACAGAATTAGGCAAGCTGGCTCGAACATACATGGATGTGGGCGAGTTAGTTCCCGACGAAGTGACAGTGGCAATGGTCAAGGAGCGTTTGTCGCGCCCTGATTGCGCTAATGGCGCATTACTCGATGGATTTCCAAGAACCATTAACCAGGCCGATGCGTTACAAACCTTGTTAGCTGAGATGTGCGAAAAGGTTCATATTGCGCCATACATCCATGTCAACCCCGATATTCTGTTAAAGCGGTTGGCAGGACGTTGGACATGCTCCGACTGTGGACATGTTTACCATGTATTGTTTAACCCGCCGCAACAGGCTGGGATCTGTGATATAGATGGCAGCCCACTGTACCAACGTGTCGATGATACAGAAGCAACTCAAAAACGCCGCATTGAAGTTTATTTTGAACAAACAGCGCCTTTATTAGATTATTATCGTGATAAAGAACTATTGGTCGAAATAAATGGAGAACAGTCAATTGAACAGGTTCATGAAGACCTGGTTCAGGCGATAAGAAATACGGATTAGGTGATTCACCTATAAAATATTAAAAATTCGATTGGACAAGATCGCAAGAACGTGGGACACTATAAGCTTGTGCCACGCATAGAACTTTGTCCAACAGAATTAATACAGCGCTTGCATAAAAACATACCAGGCCAAGAGTCTGACATGGATGTAAGCCAGGAGTAAATAACGATGAAAGTATCGGCATCTGTAAAACGTCGTTGCCCGAAATGCAAAATTATTAAACGGAAAGGTGTTGTGCGTGTGATTTGTGTCGATCCGAATCATAAGCAGCGTCAAGGATAAGGAATTATGGCTCGTATTGCTGGTGTTGATATTCCCCGTAATAAGCGGGTTGAGATTAGTTTAACTTATATCTATGGCATTGGACGAACATCCAGCCAGAAGATTTTGACTGAATCGGGCGTGAATCCGGACACACGTGTCCAGGATTAGTCTGAAGCAGAGGTGACAAGCCTGCGACAGATTATTGGCCGGGACTTTATTGTCGAGGGTGATTTGCGCCGCGAGACGGCGATGAATATCAAGCGATTAACAGAAATTGGTTGTTATCGTGGTGTGCGTCACCGGCGACATTTACCGGTGCATGGCCAGCGGACGAAAACGAATGCCCGCACGCGCAAAGGCCCCAAGAAGACGGTTGCTGGACGTGGCCGGCGTAAAGGGAAGTAATGATGCCATTTTATTCGATGTTGGGCAAATAAGCGGCTTGACATTGATTACGCTGTAAGGAGTAGAAATGGGACGCAGAAGACAATCGCAATCACGTAGAAAAGCAAAAAAGATGGTGCCGAGAGGACAGGCCCATATTTATGCTACATTCAACAATACGATTGTGACGATTACTGATTTGAATGGGAATACAATTGCCTGGGCTACCGCAGGAACGTCTGGTTTTAAGGGGTCGCGTAAAAGCACTCCCTATGCCGCCCGTTTGGCTGGCCGTGATGCGGCAAAAACAGCCCAAGATCATGGAATGCAAGAGATCGAAGTAATTGTAAAGGGACCGGGGCCAGGACGTGAGTCGGCCATCCGTGCCTTGCAAGCTTCTGGCTTAAGAGTGACGGCGATTCGGGATATTACGCCTGTGCCGCATAATGGCTGCCGCCCGCCCAAGAAGCGCCGCGTGTAAAATAGTTTGTTGGTTTTGCTGCCGATAGGCGGTAATTTTAGTTCGATTTTTTATAATTTTATTAGTTGCGAGAGGGAAGAAAGGTTGCCACACCTGTAAACCTCTCGCTTCATGCTGATAATTGGAGGTTAAGTTGGCAAGGTATACTGGACCGGTGTGTAGGCTTTGTCGCCGTGAGGGCGAGAAGTTGTTTTTGAAGGGGTCGCGTTGTATGACCCCGAAATGTTCTTTTGAGCGTCGCTCTTATCCACCTGGACAACATGGGCGGGAAAAGCAGTTCCGGCGGGGGCGTGCTTCGGATTATTTGTTGCAGTTGCGTGAAAAACAGAAGGCCCGCCGTATTTATGGCCTAATGGAACGGCAGTTTAGCCAGTATTTTAAACGGGCTGAACAACGTTCTGGTTTGACTGGCGCGAATCTGTTAGCGATCTTGGAAAGCCGGTTGGATAATGTTGTGTATCGCCTGGGGATGGCTAGTTCACGGGCGCAGGCACGACAGTTGATTGGTCATGGACACATTGTGTTAAACGGCCGTAAAACAAATATTCCTTCTGCGCTTGTTTCATCGGGCGACATGATTTCTGTGCGCCCAGAGAGCAACCGGAAAATTTATTTTAAGACCCTGCGGCAAGAGTTGGACGATCGGCAAGTGCCGCGTTGGTTGTCTTTGGACGCAGGCGATTTGTCGGCGAAGGTATTGAACTTACCTGTTCGTGATGATATTGATGTATCATTAAACGAACAGTTGATTGTTGAGTACTACTCCCGCTAATTATCTGGATCGTTTCTACTTAATATTTAAGTAATTGAGGGAGGTAACGACGTTGGCTATGAATCTTATCTTGCCGAAAATTGAAAGTACCGCCATGTCACAAGAATATGGTCGGTTTATTATTGGGCCTTTGGAAAGAGGCTATGGCACGACGGTTGGCAATTCCTTGCGCCGCGTGTTATTGGCTTCTTTGCCGGGGGCAGCTGTGACATCTATTCGGGTTATGGACGTACCGCATGAGTTTTCGGCCATTCCCCATGTGCGTGAAGATATGATGCGTCTCATTCTGCATATTAAACAACTGCGCTTGAAATTGCACGATACGGATACGGCACGCATGCGTTTAGAGGTACATGGCGCGGGCACTGTAACGGCCGCCGACTTGCAAGTTCCAGCAGAGGTAGAAATCATTAATCCTGATTTGTACTTGTTTACAGTTGACTCGGATGATGCCTTTTTGGAAATCGAAATGACGGCCGAAACTGGGCGCGGCTATTCCCCGGCTGAAGAACGGGGACGGTTACCCATTGGCGAACTGCCGGTGGATGCCATTTTTAGCCCCATTCGCCGAGTTGGCTATGATGTTGAGAAAACACGTGTGGGGCAGGCGGCCGATTATGATCGTGTCGTGATGCAGATTTGGACGGATGGGTCCATTAAGCCAGAGGATGCCTTGGCCCAATCTGCCCAGGTCATGATGCAATATCTGCGGCCAATTGCTGGTGTGAGTGAAGAGACATTCCTGCCGGTTGAAGAGGAAGTAGAAGAAGAAGGCACGATTCCGAATGAGATATATGACACGCCCATTGAACAGTTGGATTTGAGCGTTCGCGTTTTTAATTCCCTAAAGCGTACTGGCATCACGAAGGTTGGTGAGATGCTGGATATGCTGGATCGGGGGGAAGAAACGATGTTAGCCATCCGGAACTTCGGTGAAAAATCGTTGGATGAGCTAAAAACACAGCTGCGTACTAAGGGATTTTTATTGGACGCTGAACCTGGTTATGAGGCCGAGGCTTAACGGCCGTTTTTAGACAACAAGACCTGGTTGAAAAAATCAGGGTAGCACGAGGTTTTATTATGCGACATCGAGTAAGTGGTCGTAAATTGGGACGTGACAAGAGTCACCGTAATGCACTGCGAAAAAACCTGATCGCAGACATGATTTGCCACGAGCAAATCTACACAACGGAAGCTAAAGCCCGGATGTTGCGACCAGCGACAGAAAAAATAATCACCCTGGCCAAACGAGGCCTGGCAAAAGGGATTGATAACCCGTCTGCCGAAGTCCATGCCCGCCGCTTGGCCGCCGCTCGCTTGCCGCGCTATCGCGTGGCGGAAGATGAAGACGGTTATACTGAAGATGTTGACGTGGTTAAAAAACTCTTTGGAGAGATTGCGCCACGTTTTGCTGAGCGGAATGGCGGTTACACCCGCATGATCAAAGTGGGTAAACGCCCTGGCGATAATGCCGATATGGCAATCTTGATGTTGCTTGATGAGGAGTAATGATTGCCGCGCTATAAGGCCCTGATCGAATATGATGGGACAGCTTACTTTGGTTTTCAGCGTCAGCGCCCAGAACATCCCACCATACAGGGTGAATTAGAAAAAGCGCTCAATCATCTGGTTCTTCAACCAATATCCGTCATTGGCGCCGGTAGGACAGACAGCGGCGTTCATGCAGTTGGTCAGGTTGTTTGTTTTGACATAGATTGGCGGCACGATACACAAGCATTACAACGCGCTGTCAACGCTAATTTACCGGCCGACATTGTAATTTTACAACTCAATCAGGTATCATCACCGTTTCACCCACGGTTTGACGCTCGGCGTCGCGCCTACACGTATCGCATTTACTGTGCGCCTGTACGCAGCCCCGTTCGCCGGCTAAACAGCTGGCATGTACGCCAATCGCTTGACGTGGGAAAAATGAACCAAGCTGCGCAGCATCTTGTAGGGCGGCATAACTTTGCTACTTTTGGTCAGCCGCCGCAAGGCCAAAAGTATGTGCGTGAGGTTTTCAAGGCTGAATGGCGACAAGATGGCGATTTTATTAAATTTGACATTGAGGCTAATGCTTTTTTATACCGAATGGTCCGTAGTTTGGTTGGCAGTTTGAAATTAGTAGGAGATGGTACCTGGAATGTAGAGAATTTTGTGAGCGCGTTCCGCAGCTGTGATCGCAGCCGATCGGGCACGGTAGCTCCGCCGCAAGGTCTTTACCTGGTTTCTGTAACATATGGGGATTTAGAGACTGGAGAGTAGCGATTATAGACTGTATAACCTTTCTCTAGTCACCAATTTCCTGTCACCAATCTCCAATCTCTGATTGGGAGAAAACGGTATGAAAACTTTTGTGACAAAACCGGCAGAAGTAGAACGAAGCTGGTATGTGATTGATGCCGAAGGTCAAACATTGGGACGGTTGGCAACACAAATCGCAGTGCTTTTACGTGGGAAACATAAGCCCATTTATAGTCCATCAGTGGATTGTGGTGATTATGTGGTTGTTATAAATGCCGAGAAGATTCATGTGACGGGTCGTCGCCTGGATCAGAAGATGTATTATCGTCATTCGGGTTATCCGGGCGGGTTAAGTCAAATTAGCCTTCGCCGTCAGTTGGAATTGTATCCGACCCGCGTCATAGAAGCGGCGGTGCGCGGTATGCTGCCCAAGAATAAATTGGGGCGGAAGATGTTCAAAAAGCTAAAGGCTTATGCCGGGCCAGATCATCCACACCAGGCGCAGCAGCCGGTGGCGAAGTAGATTTAGGAGAGAGCGATGGAAGAAGCAAGACGTTACTATGAAGGGATTGGCCGCCGGAAACATGCCTCTGCCCGTGTGCGTATTTATCTTGATGAGGATAGCACGGGAAGTTTTACGGTTAATGACAAAGATGTTAAGGATTATTTCCCGCGCTTTGGCGATCATATCATTTTGACCGGCCCGTTGACGGACACGGAGATGGAAGGCAAGGTGGATATTACTGTACACATTGAAGGTGGCGGTATCACCGGTCAGACGAGCGCTGTACGTTTGGGCCTGGCTCGTGCATTGGTGAAATATGATGAAGATATGCGCGGTGTTTTGCGGGCAAATGGGCATCTAACGCGAGACGGCCGTATCAAGGAACGCAAGAAGCCAGGTTTGAAACGGGCGCGTAAGGCTCCGACTTACACGAAGCGTTAAGTTTCAGCCTTATTTTGATGAAACGCGAAGTGTGAAACGTGATGAATTCTTTCACGTTTCACGCAGGGCGAGTCTATGTACTCGCCCTTTTTGCTTTTAGAGGTATAGCTGATGGGGATTACAATTGTGGGGTTGGGGCCGGGTAACGGCCGTTTACTAACCCGCGAAGCCTGGGAGATATTATCTACAGCTAAAACGGTCTACTTACGCACACAGCGCCACCCGGCGGCGGCTGATTTGCCGGACACGGTTAACCGGGTCAGTTTTGATCACGTGTATGAAACGGCCGTTAACTTCGATGCTGTGTATACCCAAATTGTGACCACACTGCTGCAATTGGGCCGCGAATCCGATATTGTGTATGCTGTACCAGGGCATCCATTCATTGGCGAGTCTACCGTCATGCAGTTGGCAGCAGCGGCCGAAAAGGGAGGCGTGCCGGTTGTGATCATCCCTGGACTGAGTTTTGTGGAACCGGCGTTAACGGCCGTTCACGCCGACGGCTTGGATGGATTGCAGCTTTTTGACGCCATTGAGCTGACCAGCACGCTTTACCCGCCCCTCAACCCTGACCAGCCCGTTTTGTTGGGGCAGGTTTACAGCCGGTTGCTGGCCGGGGAGTTGAAAGCGATGTTAACGGCCGTTTATCCCGAACAACACACCGTATCCCTCATCCACGCTGCCGGAACCCCCGCCGAAAGCGTTGAAACCATCCCCCTGTATGCCATTGACCGCAGCCGCCAGATCGGGCATCTGACCAGCCTCTACCTGCCGCCGTTACCCTACGCCGCTTCCCTGTCTGCCCTGGCCGAAACCGTTGCCACCCTGCGCAGTCCCAACGGCTGCCCCTGGGACCGGGAACAAACGCCGCGAAGTATGCGCGGCAGCCTGCTGGAAGAAGCCAGTGAAGTCTTGGAAGCGCTAGATGCTGGTGACGAAGACAACTTGCGCGAGTAATTGGGCGATTTGCTGTACCTTATTGTTATGCAGGCGCAGATGGCCTCTGAAAATGAAGAATTCACCCTGTCTGACATCATTGCCGGCATCGAAGCTAAACTCAAGCGTCGCCACCCGCACGTGTGGGGCGATTGGGAAGTCAACAGCACGGCCGACGTTTTGCGTAATTGGGAACTCCTCCAACAAAAGGAAAAGGATCGCCCCCCTGATTCTTTACTGGACAATATCCCCGCTGCTTTACCGGCGCTGGCCCGCTCACAAAAAATACAAGATCGGGTGCGGAAGGTTGGCTTTGATTGGCCGGACATTGGCGGCGTTTACGACAAAATCAACGAGGAGATTGCCGAAGTGAAGGCGGCGGAAACAGAAGCTGAGCAGATGGCCGAATTAGGCGACATCCTCTTCATCACTGCTAATCTGGCAAGCTGGTTGGGCGTGGATGCGGAAACGGCGCTGCGCGAGGCCAATTTGCGATTCGGCCGTCGCTTCCGGCAGGTAGAGCGGCTTGTTGCCGAGCGCGGCCTGGATTGGGCAGAATTAGATTTACCGGCGTTGGATGTGTTGTGGGAAGAGGTGAAGGAAACGGCCGTTTAACTTTTCTTTTTCGTAAATCTACGCAATCGGCGCCTCATTTTCTTTTTCCGATAGAATACCTGCAATGATTAACCCTCATGGAGTTTGGACGACTGGCAAATATTGATCAACTGTCCCTAGAATCGTTTTCTTCCAGCCGGATGCCGTGCAAACGTACAGGAATGGGTTGGATGTGTCTACTTTCATCCGACCAACCTCATCGGCGCTGTCACAATCATTGGCTGGGGGAACACCGGTGTTTGTATCTAGTTTGATGCAGCCATCACTTATTTCGAGACCGTTTGGATTGACTCTGACTTCCTCAACCTCATTTGCTAGAAACGATAAGGTGTTGGTTGTTTCCCGTTGAATGGCAACGTCAACGGGCGTGCTGCTGCCACTGCCCATTTCCAGCCGCATGGCCGGATATGAATTAAGCCGGAAAACAGGCTGGGTGTCTGTTAAAGTTATAAATCCTTCAAAGTGACTGCCGCGATCAGTTTTTACTGAAGCGACAATGCCCTTGCGATCAAGTTCGAAAACCGCGCGTTCAGGGGTAATGTCATCTGAATATAAGAATCTCAGCTCCGGATCGCCATCGCCGGCCGTGATGACTCGACCAATTTGAAACATGGGGAAGGGGCTGTCTCCTGAATAGCCATTGGCAATGATAATGTCGCGCTTTATTTTGACGGCCGTTTCTCCACCCCCTTCAATGAGGAGATTGCCATCGCCCAGGTGTATTCTCTCTCCAGCCGTTATCACATTGACGCCCAAATTGGCATCGTGGACAGTTATGTTGTCTACACTGCCATTTTCGATGAAGGAGATACGGCCGTTCCCATCTCCCAGCCCCATAAATTCACCGCTCAACAACACATAGCTGGCGGCATAAACAAAGGCTGGTAAACTGAAGACCGCCACAACAATCCACAAAATACGGCCGAATACCTTGTTATTCCAAACACGAGAAAACATATTTATTTTGACCTCCTATCATGCAAATGGACAGGGAATAAACGCCTAAAGCCACAAAACAGACTGGCGTGTTGGCAATGATGGCACGCCATCGCCTAACCTCCTGTACTATAATAAATTTTGGTTCTTTAGGATTTCGCGGGGTCGAGGAAAAAACCTGACACGAATGACACGAATGACACGAATAATAAGAAAATTCGTGAAAATTCGTGCCATTCGTGTCAAAAAATTAACCATCCGGTGAACTAACCACGCGAAATCCCAGAGACCCTAAATTTTCATCCGCAAGGTATAGCTTTGTTATAGGCTTTCGCCTCGGACGACTATTACCAATTGTCAAATGCCCGAATGATAAACTTGCTAAAGTGGAAATGCTTGCTAAAGTAGGGGCGTATTGGATGCTTAAGGAGGAAATGTGACGGTTGTACTCAATTACCTAATATTTACCCTGATTGGTGTGACTGTTCTCGTGGCTGTGTTTTTTATCTTTAGGGCAGTCCAGGCGCGTTCTCAATCCAGACGCGAAGCTTATGGTGTGGGACAGCAAGAAGCCCGACGTTCTATGCAGATTGATCTCGCTCGTGGTGTAGCCTTTGTCTTTGTGGGGTTGATATTATTAGGCGTCTATGGTTTGAATTTCCGGCCGGCCGAATCACTTGTGGAACCAACGAAACTGCCGCCAACACAAAGGCCCACAACCGGAGTTGTGACGGCCGTACCCTCGCCAACAACTGATTTGCCTACGACAGAACCCACCCGACCAGCGCCCACGATAACAGCGTCATCTATACCTGAACCGACTGAAGAACCGGCCACACCCGCCCCGCGTACTGTTACAGTTATTAGCGAAGTAGGTGTGTGGCTGCGCGGCGCTCCCAGCACGGAAGGGGTGCAGTTGGAATGGGTGCTGAATGGCACTGTGTTGACCTTACTACCTGGACGAGAAACGGCCGATAACTTTGAGTGGCAACAAGTCCGCTCGCCTGATGGCAATGACGGCTGGGTTGCTACTGATTTCATTGAAATCAATGAATGAACAAAGCGCATCCCCATAATAAACTTCGCCGGTCAGATATCATCTTGGAGAGGCGTTACAAGATTCGTTGGCCAAGAAGCGAGGCCGCCAGTTCTACGGCTAGTTCGGCCGTTTTGTTCATCGTATCCAGAATGGGATTGATTTCCACGATGTCTAACGATTGGACACGGCCGTTATCCCCCAAAATTTCCATCAGCAAATGTGCTTCACGGTAGCTGAGGCCGCCGGGTACAGGCGTTCCCACACCGGGCGCTTCAGATGGGTCGAGGCTGTCCATGTCCAAACTGACATGAATTCGTGAAAGATGACGCAGCCGGTCAAGGGCTTGCCGGGCAACGGCCGCCATTCCCAATTCATCCAGATGGCGCATGGTGAAGACGCTAATGCCGCTGTGGGTTAACCCTTCCCGTTCAGCCGGGTCCAGGTCGCGGATGCCAATTTGTATGATATGCGCCGGTTGTAGTTTAGCGCCAGGATAGCCAATATCGATCAGTTCGTCTGCCCCATCACCGATGAGAGCGGCGACAGGCATACCATGAATGTTACCGCTGGGGGAGGTGGTCGGCGTATTGAAATCACCGTGCGCGTCTATCCAGATGACGCCGATGGGATCCTTGTGCGCAGCGGCGGCGATAGAACCGATGCTGATGCTGTGATCGCCGCCCAGGTAGATGGCGAAGTCTTCTTTGTCAACGCATTGAGCGCCGATGTTGTAAATGGTTTGGCAGGCGGCGGCAACGGCCGTTAATCGTTTTCTTGTCCCCTCGGCTTCCTGTTCCTCCGGGTTGGGGACATTGACATTGCCCTCATCGTGGACCGTGTGCCCTAATCTTTCCAGACGACCTTGCAGCCCAGCATAACGGACAGCGCTTGGCCCCATGTCCACACCGCGCCGATTTTGCCCTAAATCCATAGGCACACCAATGATACGAATTATTTGTTTACGCATAGTTATTCCTTTTGCAGCGAATGTATGGGTTATTGTGGCGTATCCAACAAGAATTGGCAATGCGCGCTTTTAGTTTCTCTTGACGGAAAACCGTGTCCCCAAACCTACCTTATCCGACCAAAACGCTGCCCCCACCGCTCATTACTGCCAATCCGGACAACATACCCCTGCCTACCATGCGTGATGAGATAATCAATCCAAAGGCCGCTGCCGGAGACAAACTTTGGCATTTATAATTCGATAAGCCATTGGCAAATGGCTACCAGTTGGTAGTCATCGGTTAAATTGGCGGCATTAGCCAAACTGCTATTTTCAAGCTGAACATAAATTTCTTGCGCCATTGATTTGGCAATCGCAGCCCCAATAAAGAAGGTCTTGGGTATCAGCCCCATTTTTGTGAACGCTGTCCGAATCCTTCCCAGGGCAGAGTTGGCAGTTTTCCAAATGTTCGTCTGCGCCTGCCGGGTCAATGCCCCCTTTCAATTCACCCAGAGCCAGATATGTCTCTGGGCGATAATGAGAGGATGTTTTATTGCGCCCCAACTTCAAGTCTTGGGGCCGGGCATTAAACAGGCACAAGTCCACATTCTTCTTAACGAGAGGCACAGTCAGATTGTAAATCAATGTGCGGTTGCCTTATGAGTTTTGCCAATGCAAACCACGCAAACGAAATTCAATATCGGCGTTATCCTTATCGCCCGCTATCCATTGGCGCGATTGTGAATCAAGCCATGAAAAATGCCTTCCCGCCACAGAAAGGGTAGCAATAAGCGTCCGACTCAACTTACGCTCGGCCAATAAACCGGCGATGTTCCGCATTTTCCCCCCTAGCGAATCGCCGCGTGTTAGTAAGAACCGGTAAACCAACTCGTCAATGAAATCTTGCCCCGCAGGTTCGAGGAAATTCTCAATAAGCCTCTGGATGGCGTTCGTTTTGTCGTTTTCTGTAAGATGTCCCGCCGCCTTTTCGGAGACGCCAGCAGCGGTTAAGATGGCAGGGCGTATTTTTGTGAGTTTGAGAAGCTGGGCGGGGTTCTGAACTTGGGATGCCAACGTCTTTAATGCTTTCGCTTCTTCAATGTAAGGCGTTGCCTTACGGTTTTTTTCTAATGCCAAAACGATGAAACCAGCGCGCACTTGTTCATATGGCGTTACCAGAGATGCGGCGGATTTGAGGTGAGTGCGGTAACTGGGAACAGACATGAGTTTTTCTCCAAAGAATCAGGGCTTTTTCCAGACGGTTATACTTTTCCGTAAGGCGCGACGACCGAACTTTTTCATTTGCTGGCTACTGTTTCCTTTCTTTTGCGGCAGTACAAACACTTTGACCGGGATAAATCCCATTGCTTCTGCCAGGTTGGTACTCAACAAATCTACGGGAATGACTTCGCCTGCGTAGCGCACATTATCGTTAACAACGGCTATAGACGCGCCACTACGGCAGGTGCGATATAGTTCAGCAAAAACAAAAGCGAGTTCAGCGAAGTATTGCTGAATCATATTTAGCACACCTTTGTTGTTGATATGACCTGATTGGTTGCGAATTGTCAATGCTCTTTGAATTTCGTTAACCGCATCGTTTTGTTGAATAATGTTTGTGATTTGTTCGAAATCTGTTCCCCTGCCGATTGGCTGATAAAATTGTTTTAATGCTGCTTGCTTCGATTTGTTCTCAACTGTGCAGGAAAGCATCTCTTGCCGCAGGCGGAAAATATCATCAGCTACATTCAGGAAAGCCAGTTCTAGCGCATAAGTTCTGGTGTAATCGTAGCGGTTGGCGTAGGGTGGCGACGTAATAACGCCATGAAAACGGTCAGATTCGATGAGCGGCAATGTATAAAGGACATTGCCTTCAGTAAGTTGTTGTTGGCTCTTTATTGGGGGATCTTCTTGAAGGCGGGCAATGTCTCGGATGATTGTGTTTAGTTTGAGTAGAAATATTTCTTTAACAGGAGGGAGCAATCCTTTATCAATGCCTTTGATTGGTTTTCTTCCGTTAGCAATGCGATTTTTGTTGCGATTGATGATTTTTGGGGCACGGCCGTCCCAGCGTAAGTATTGCCCGTCTTTGCGCGTATAACTGATGTCTTCCAACAGACTCATTAAAATTGTCCGGCAGAGAAGCTTGGTTTGGGGGCTGACATCCATTTGTTGAAACCAACTAGCATAATCCATGAGAGATCGTTCGTTCTCGGGTGGAAACGCGCTTTGGGTAATGACCAGGTGCGGGAATTGGGTGTTGGTAACAGGAGGTGAGTTTTGTTGTACGAGATTTCGTACCCTGATAAGCTCAATTGTATCGTAATCAAAAACGGTAGATTTTGCTTGCCACGCTAGATGACAATGGGGTAATAGCTCAAGTCCCACCGCATTGATGCCCAGCATTTTGGCTTCTAATAATGTTGTGCCCGAACCGGCAAATGGATCCAGAATAGTTTGTCCTGGTTGGATGCCAAATTCTGTGATGAGTAGTTCCACAAGTTGTGCAGAAAACCCTTCTCGATATTTTATCCAACTATGTAAAGTTTCCGTCTTATTTGCTTGAAAGCTGACAATTTGCCGGTTGAAAATGTCTGTTTCTTCTAACAGATGCGCGTACTGTTCTTCCAGACGAATACGCGCGGTTTCGTCACATAAGTTGTTATGTGAGAATGAATCTTGTGCCAGATTTTGTGGCGGTATTGGAAGGGATAATGGTAAAGTTAGTTGACGCATGACGGTATTGTAACATTTTGAGGCGTGAGTGGTACACTATTCCTTACAAAACCCTTACGCATGATGTTGACAGCGCTTTTGTAAGCTGGGTGTAAGAAATTTCCGGTAAAAATAACAAGGAGTTTTCTTCATGATAAGTGATACCAAAGATATTCTAGTCGTGGACGATGAAGCGTCAGTTGTGGAAGTCGTCAGCTTATATTTGCGCCGGGAAGGGTTTCATGTGCGGACGGCGCGTGACGGCCGTGAAGCGTTAACCGCCATCCAAACACAGCGCCCGGCCTTAGTTGTCCTGGATTTGATGCTGCCGGAAGTGGACGGATTGGAAATCTTGCGCCGCCTGCGCGACGATCCCGCCCAGGATGTACCCGTCATCATGCTCACGGCGCGCGGCCAGGAAGTAGACCGTATTTATGGCCTGGAACTGGGCGCTGATGATTATGTGACCAAACCGTTTTCCCCGGCGGAGCTGGCCTCGCGGGTAAAGGCAGTGCTGCGGAGAACGGGGCGGGATGAGGGAGATGGGAGAGGGGAACGGCCGTTACAATACGGCGATCTCCACATTGACGCTAAAACCCGGCTCGTCACCGTGCGCGGCCAGACCGTTGACCTGACCGCTACTGAATTCGACCTGCTCTGGTTTATTGCCAGCCACCCGCGCCAGGTCTTCAAACGCGATCAACTGCTGGAAAACGTCTGGGGCTTCTCCGAATATGTAGACCCCAGCACCGTCACCGTCCATATCCGCCGCCTGCGCGAAAAAATCGAAGCCCACCCCAGCAAACCCACCTACTTGCTAACCGTTTGGGGCGTAGGCTATAAATTTAACCCTGAAGGAAGCTAAAAGGAAGGAGCCAGAGGAGATCCCATCTTCCTCTAGCGCTACCCTCTCGCTCTCGCTATTATGATAAATACACGCCCTCAAAACAAATATTTCAACTGGTTCAGCCGCGCCCCCTGGCGCATTTTGGCCGTTGGCATCTTGCTGGCATTGACAGTGGCCGTCTTGTTGATGAAGGCGCTGATGCAGGCGCCATTCAACGAAATCGCGGCCCTGGCAGCTACACTAACTGTCACCTCGCTGCTTTCAATGGGACTGGGCTATTGGCTGCACCGACGCGGCTGGACGCGCTCCCCGTCGCTGATGCTGACATTGGCCATGACTTACGGTTGGGCGGCGCTGCTGACCTTGTTCAACGTGTGGGTGATGGCGCAGCAGATGTTCGTGAGCGATCATGATCTGGTGTTGAGCGGCGTTTTGCTGTTATTTGCGGCCATCATCGCCACTACGTTTGGCGTGTTCGCCGCCGCCAGCCTGACCGATGGACTGCGGCAGTTGGCGCGTTCGGCTCAGAATATCGCCGAGGGTGACTTGACGGCGCGGGTGGCTGTTTCTGGCCGGGATGAGGTGGCCCAGGTGGGCAAGGCATTCAATGAGATGGCCGCCCAATTGCAACAGGCGGCGGCGCAGCGGGCCGAGTTGGAAACGTTGCGCCGGGATTTGATTGCCTGGACATCGCATGATTTACGCACACCGCTGACCAGTATCCGGGCGATGGTGGAGGCTTTGCATGATGGCATGGTGAACGACCCGGAAACGGTGCAGCGTTATTACGGCACGATTCGCGCCGATGTGATTGCTTTGAACAGCTTGATTGATGATTTGTTTGAGATGGCCCAGTTGGATGCCGGCGGGCTGGCTCTGGAAAAGTCGCTGTACGCGTTTGTGGATTTGATTTCGGATATATTGGGAGGGTTTCGGGTGCTGGCGGAACAGCGAGGCATTGATTTACAAGCGGAGATGGGCGCGGATGTGGGGCAGGTGCAGTTGAATGCGCCCAAAATTGGCCGGGTGTTGGCGAATTTGTTGAGTAATGCGCTGCGCTACACGCCAGAAGGAGGGCAGGTGCGGGTAACGGCCGTTCGCGTCCCTCAGGGCGTTCAGGTCACGGTTCAAGACAGCGGCCCCGGCTTTCATCCCGAAGATGTACCGCGTATTTTTGAGCAGTTTTACCGGGGGGAACAGGCGCGCAGCCGCTCAACGGGGGGGGCTGGTTTAGGACTGGCGATTGCACGAGGGGTTGTTGAGGCGCATGACGGCCGTATCTGGGCCGAAAATGTGGCCGAGGGGGGGGCGCGCGTGAGTTTCATTTTGCCATGAGGTGAGACAGAGAAAACGCTTTCCCTCTTTCTCCGTCTTTATCTCTTAACTAATTCTCATTTATGTAACGGCCGTTACGTCCACTGCCGGGTCAACATGCTACTATGCCCGCATGACGAAAATGACCTTGCGTATCTATGTAGCGGATGATTGTTGGTCGTGCCAGGAGACACGGCGTATTGCCGCCGCTGTTGCCCCCCAGTTCCCAGAGGTAGAAATTGATATTCGACAAATAGGCGATGACCCGCCGGATGACGTGTTTGCTGTGCCGACTTATGTGCTAAACGGCCGTGTCATCTTCATGGGCAACCCTACACGCAATGAATTGAGTCAAAGATTGGCAGTTGCCTTCCGCACCGTTGACGTGTGAAGCAGGTTGAGTTCGTGCCAATGTAAGAATCCATACGTTTGCCTCGTCAATTAGAATAGTAAATCTTTAGAAAAGAGAAGAGGCAAATGCAAACAAATAAACTCGATTATTTATCCCACATTCAAGTTTTCCGCGATTTAAGCCCCACCGAATTGGCCGATATGGATCGGCAGATTACCATGTCCACTTGTCAGGCCGGCCGTATCTTTTACATGCCGGAAGACAGCGGCGAAGTTCTCTTTTTGCTTAAAAAGGGGCGGGTGCAGTTGTACCGCATTGCGCCCAATGGCAAAAAGTTGATCATGGCGACATTAGGCCCAGGCGCCATTTTTGGCGAGATGTCTTTGGTAGGACAGGGGATGCACAACACCTTTGCCGAGGCGGTAGACGAGTGTGTCTTATGCGTGATGAGCCGGTCAGACGTGGAGCGGCTGATGCGTGAAAAACCAGAAGTGGCCTTCCGATTTGTAGAGGCGATGGGAACTCGCCTGACCCAGTTAGAATCTCAATTGGAGGATATTGCCTTCAAAAGTATCCCGGCGCGGCTTTCCAATCTGCTTTTGGAATTGGCCGAGAAGCAAAATCAGGGGCAGCGCATCTCCGGCTATACGCACCAGGATTTTAGCGAAATGCTGGGCACGTACCGCGAAACGGTGACGCAGACGCTCAACGATTTTAAGGCCGATGGTTTGGTGGAAATCGGCCGTAAGCAGGTGATCTTACGCGACCTGGATAATTTGCGGACGCTGGCAGAATTATAAGGCGAGAAGCAGAAAACGGGAAGCAGCAAGCGTGAAGTGGTAATCTCACTTACCGTTTCACGCTCTCCGCTTCATGGATTTACATCTCTTCCCGGTAGGTAAAGTTATGCTTCTTGCGGGCGTGCAGGACGGCGCGGCGCAAGATTTCGTACACTTCGTTTGGGCCTTTGATGTTTTTGAGGGTGACGAGGGGATTGCTGGAGTCGTGACTGCGAATATTGATGTCGCCCAGGTTAAGGATACGTTCGCTGAAGGTCTGACTGTAATCCACATCCTGAATGCGGATGAGTTCGACGTTTTCACGGGCTTTGCCCAGGAAACCTTCGGTAATACGGATGCGTTCATCGGTGATGGTGTATTGGAGTGAAATAGAGAGGAAGGGGCGGCCTTCCCACAGGATGTCTTCTTTTTCGGCATCGAGGATGTCGGTGGAAACGGCCGTGTCTGACTTCTTGAGCGCCAATGATTTTCCCAACTCTTCATCCGATTCCAGCAAAGCCACATCAGCAACCAGATCAACCAACGCTTCCAACGTTTTCTTGTCCAGGCCACTCACATCCAGTTCGGCCTGAGCAATCGCCTTCCACACGTTAGCTTTGATATTTGCCTTGATTTCATTTAACGACATGAGTTCCCTTCCTTGTGTTAATGTAACTACGGATCCTCCTGGAGGGTAGCCTGATGAAACCAGCTAACCACTCGTGAACTTTTGGGAGAACACCTTAGTAGTTGCGTGTTAATCTAATTATAATAGTAAGTTTGTAGCATACGAAGCGGTAGGTTGTCAAATAAGCGCCCGCCCGTTAAAATACCCCATTGTGGGCATTATGCAGTAGGATTGAAATTATTGAAGCAGGTGTTTAGGAATGCCAATTTATACATATCGTTGTAAAGAATGCAATCATCAATTTGAGCAGCGTCAGCACATGAGCGAAGAGCCATTAACCATTTGCCCGGTATGTGAGGGCCGTGTTCGCCGGGTTGTTAATCCCGTTGGCGTGGTGTTCAAAGGGAGCGGTTTTTACGTTACTGATAATCGCGGGAATAACAGCGCTAACAATAACCGGAAGCCTGCCACGTCCGATGAAAAGGGCGCCACGGCCGAAAGTTCAAATGCTAAAAGCAAAAGCGTCCCCTCTGACGCTAAATCCAAGAGTAACACAACATCATCGGCTTCTGTAGCCGCAGGATGATTTCAAATCTGCCTGGGATTTGGCAGCAAAAGAGCCTGTCTTATGGAATGACAGGCTCTTTTTATTTTTAGAGGGGACAGTCACCCTTACTAAATTTGAAAACCGCGTGTTGCCGGAATAATCTTCTGACTAAAATTGTTTACAAATTGATTTAGTTTATTTAACAAGTTATTCCACTCTTCACTGCTTAGCGCAAATTGCATATGTTCAGTCGTGGGAGCAATGCCGCTGGCTAATTTTTGTTCACAGTCGCCATAAGCAGTATACCATACTTGAAAATCGGTGATTCCTAGACGATTCATTCCCGGAATAAACTCGTGGACCAGAAATTCAAAGTATTCAGATTCTGTTTCGGGCCGGACATCCCAACGCATTAAAAGTTTTGTCGGCATAGAGTTTATTCCAATTTAGCTGCCTATATCTTAGGAATGAGGATAATAGTCTCAGTCTCTTCAGGCAAATTGCTGGCGCTAATTTTCAAACTGGTTTCCTGGCTGGGTTCGGTGACGCCCATTTCTTTGAGGAATCGGTCTACGCTTTCCAGGTTGAGTTTGAGATTGGGCAGTTGATAATGCATGGGAATGACGATGTTAGGTTCCAGCATAGATACAAGCTCAGATGCTTGAGCAGCATTTAAACTGTTACCATTGCCTACCGGAACGAGTAAAATGTTGACTTGTTCCAGGGCGTCAATTTGGGTTTGTTTTGGCACTTTTTGCATGTCGCCGAGGTGAGCGACAGTCAGACCGTTATAGTCGAACATGAAAACGACATTACGGACGGCCGCAGAATCGTTAGCTGTAACGATGCCGGTAATGAAGACGTTGCCGATTTCATATTCGCCTTGCCCGGTCAAGTTATGGCGTTTGCCGGAAACGGCCGTTGCATAATTATGTCCCTTGGCGTCATGGCTTACCGTCACCACATCCGATTTAAGCTTAAGCAGCGGCAGCCCCAATTTGCTGTTATAAGGATCAGTTACAATCGTTGCGTGCTTCCGTTCAGTCATGCGAAAACAGCTCAATCCATACCAGGTAATTTCCATAAAATACAGTCTCCTTGAGGGCACAATTATACCCGATAAATGGTGAATCGAATAATTGTTTGAGGTGCCTGCTTCCCCGGAAACTTAGAGTTTCCGGGGAAGTACATGTATAAGGCAGGGCAGGTTGTTTGTGATTTTGCTTCACCATACGTTATCATAAACCGAAGAGATAAACTGACTTTAGAGGCAAATTCGATATGGATTTGGAATCGATGACACAATCAGACTACGAAGATCAACAATTCAAAGGCGCGAAACATAAAAAAACACACATTCAATCTAAAAACTTTCATGAATGCACATTCAAAAACTGCCAATTTAATGAAACTGTTTTTCAAGATTGTGTTTTCATCGCCTGCGTTTTTGAGGGATGTGATTTAAGCTTGGTTCGTTTGCCGGGCACAACATTCAGCGAAACAATATTCCACAATTCAAAGCTTGTGGGTGTCAATTGGGCGGAGGCGAATTGGGATCATCATGGCTTATTAAAACGGCGGTTTGTCGATTTCCATGCTTGCACGCTCGACTATTCAACCTTCATTGGTCTGAAATTGGAAAAGTTAACCTTACACGAATGCAGCGCCAAACAGGTCATTTTTGAAGATGCCGATTTAACCGGCGCTGACTGTACGGGAACAGATTTTGCCGCCAGCCGATTTGTACGCACTAATCTGACCGAAGCCGACTTTGTCGACGCTGTGAATTATGCCATTAGCGCCGGGTTAAACACATTGCACAAAACCAAATTCACCCTCCCCGAAGCCATATCACTCCTGCACAGCCTGGATATTATTTTGGTTGAGTAACGGCTTACTGAATGAATAAAGGCGATATTTGGCGGCGGCTGGCATTGAACGGTGGGCGGGTAAGTGACGATCCCCATTGGCGATTTCAACTCTCCCCGGTCGAGACGGGGTACGCCGACGCGCAAATTGATGATTATGGATGGGCGTCTGGGCAACGGCCGTGGCGCGTTCGGCGTCATTATCCCTGGCTGCCCGGTGTGGTCATGCGTTTGCGGGCGCGTTTTTCCCATTCGGCAGGGACATTGCTGGGAACGGCCGGTTTTGGCTTTTGGAATGCGCCCTTTGGCGATCCTACTGTACCCTGGCCGGCGCTGCCTCAGGCGACCTGGTTTTTTTATGCTTCTCACCCGTCTGACCTGCCCCTGGCCGCCGACGGGCCGGGACGAGGCTGGTTTGCTTCCACGATAGACGCCACAACGGGTCGCGCGCTGGCGCTGATGCCGGCTGCGCCGTTGGTCTTATTGTTGAATCAGTTTGCCCCGCTGCGCCGCCGCCTTTGGCCGGGGTTACGCCGCCGGATGAGCATTAGTTTTGCCCCGCTGCCGGTTTCGATGACGGCGTGGCACACGTATGAATTGCAATGGCTGCCGGATGGGTGCTGCTTTCTTGTAGATGGGGAGACTATGTTGCAGACGCCGTTTAGCCCACGCGGCCCATTGGGGTTTGTGTGCTGGTTGGATAATCAGTTTTTGGTACTGGGGAGAAACGGCCGTTTTCGCTACGGCGTCCTACCGATTTCAGTCCCACAGTGGCTGGAGATAGCCGATTTATCCATCCACTCTTTTTGACAGCCCCCCTTGCCCGTGCTATACTTTTTCGCCTGTAAAGGCCCTCCAGGGCATGGAGGGATGGCCGAGTGGACGATGGCGACGGTCTTGAAAACCGTAGTGGGTTTAGGCTCACCGGGGGTTCGAATCCCTCTCCCTCCGCTGAAAGGACGGCATAAGAAGTCCTTCTTAACAAGTTAGGTCAGACCAACCTCTGTCAGGGTTTGTATAACAAATGATCAGGGGAGGTGCCAGAGTGGACGATTGGGGCCGCCTGCTAAGCGGTTAACGGTCTAAAAAGCCGTTCCAGGGTTCGAATCCCTGCCTCCCCGCTAGGAGTTGGATACTTGCATAGGAGTTGTCCAAATATCCAAATGTGGTAAATTTCTTTGGTCTGATTATACTGATACGCGCCCTTAGCTCAGCGGATTAGAGCATCCGGCTACGAACCGGAAGGTCGGGAGTTCGAATCTCTCAGGGCGTATCAAAAAGCGACTCCCCTGGGGTCGCTTTTTTGTTTGTCAATCATGAAGATTCATTGGACGAGGTGTAAATCGAGCGAGAAGGATCATAAAGTTAGAGTTGCCATCATTGGCATTGGGAATTGTGCCGCAGCTTTAGTGCAGGGCGTTGAATATTATAAAAACGCAGCCGACGATGAGTTCGTTCCTGGATTGATGCATGTAAACTTGGGTGGTTACCACGTGCATGATATTGAATTTAGCGCGGCCATTGATATTGACTCGGAGAAGGTAGGTAAAGATTTATCGGAGGCAATTTGGGCCAACCAGAACAACACCATCAAATTTGCCGATGTGCCCCACCTGGGTGTACCTGTTGTTCGCGGGATGACCCATGATGGATTGGGCTATTACCTGAAGCAAAAAATCACAAAAGCGCCTGGTTCCACCGCTCCCATCCGGCAAATTTTGCAAGATACCAAAACAGATGTTGTCGTCAACTTCTTGCCGGTCGGTAGCGAGCAGGCGACCAAATGGTATGTGGAGCAGGTTTTGAACGCGGGCTGTGCCTTTGTAAACGGCATCCCAGTTTTCATTGGCCGCGAACCCTATTGGCAAGAGCGGTTCCGCAACCATAATTTACCTGTGATTGGAGACGACATCAAAAGTCAGGTAGGGGCAACAATTGTTCACCGCGTTTTGGCCCGCTTATTCCGCGAACGCGGCGTTCGCCTGGAACGTACCAGCCAGTTAAATGTGGGCGGTAATATGGATTTTTACAATATGTTGGAGCGGGCGCGGCTGGAAAGCAAGAAGATTAGCAAGACCAATTCGGTCACATCTCAGTTAGACTATGAATTGCCCAGTACGGATATCCACATTGGGCCTAGCGATTACGTACCCTGGCTGACTGACCGTAAATGGGCGCATATTCGGCTGGAAGGGCGTACTTTCGGCGATGTACCGTTGAATCTAGAATTAAAGCTGGAAGTGTGGGATAGTCCTAATTCAGCCGGCGTTATGATTGATGCTGTACGTTGCGCCAAGTTGGCGCTGGATCGCGGTATTAGCGGGCCGTTATATGGTCCCAGCAGCTATTTTATGAAGTCTCCTCCGATGCAGTATGCGGACAGTGTTTGCCGTGAGAAGACGGAGGCGTTTATTGCAGGTGGCGAGAATATGGCCGAATAGGAAGTGGCGAGTAAACGCTTCGAGACTGGCAACTTACAAACCTGCCGCTTTTTGGGTGAATTATGAAGACACCAGCCGGAAAGGAATGTCGTTTTTATTATCAAAATTTTCACCGAGGGCATTCGGAGCAGGAGTGCCGCTTGATTGACGCTAACCAGCGATCTCCTGGCTGGCGGCCTCAAGATTGCTCAAACTGTCCTGTGCCGGAAATTTTGCAGGCTAACAGCAGTCCTGATCTGGTGTTGGAAGGGACAGTTAAAAGCGGCGTGTTGGGGTTTAACCGGCGGGTGGAAGTGAAGGCGTTTTGCAGCAAACACCTGATTGACGTACCCACGCCGCATGTGGGTTGTCCGCAGTGTGCGCTGGAGAAACCAGGGCTGCATGCGCTGTTTGGGGGCGAGGGGTGAGGAACGAGGAATGAGGGATGAGATGATCGTTATTTCACTAACTCGCCACCCACTTTCCACTTCGCATTTTGCACTTTGCACTTATTATGATTGAAGCGATTTTATTTGACCTGGATGATACGCTGCTGGGCAATGATATGGAGATGTTTTTGCCTGGTTATTTTATGCTGTTAGGGAATCATGCAAACCGGTTACTGGACAAGGAACGGTTTTTGCAGGAGCTGATGGCCGGGACGCAGGCGATGATTGTGAATACGGACACGGCCGTTTCCAACCGCGACGTCTTCTGGCAAACTTTCCAACAGCGAACCGGGCTGGACCCGGATGCGTTGGAACCGTTCTTTGACCAGTTCTACCGGGAGATATTTCCACGGTTAAAGAGTACGACCAGGAAACGGCCGTTAGCCCATCCCCTGGTGGAAACCTGCTTCGCGCAAGGCTTAAAAGTCGTCATTGCCACCAATCCCTTGTTCCCGGCCCGCGCCATTGAAGAGCGGTTAGCCTGGGCCGGCGTGCCGGTGACAGAATTTGACTACGACCTGGTGACAACGTATGAAAATATGCACGCCACGAAACCCAATCCCGCTTACTATGCCGAGATTTTAGACAGGATTGATTGTCTGCCGGAATCGGCGTTGATGGTTGGCGACGATTGGAAAAACGACATCATTCCCGCCGCCGGATTGGGGATGGCCGCTTATTGGATCAGCGCCAACGGGGGCAAACCGCCTTCAACCGATTTGCTTATCGGATATGGGACTTTGGAATCGTTATGGGAGCAGGTGCAGACCGGCCGGCTGGGAGCGTTAGCCTGATTGATGCAGCAGCCAGCGCCTGTCCCTGCTTTGTTGATTGAGTTGGAAGCATTTGCAACGGCCGTTGCCCAACTCCTGGACAGCAACGACATTGATTGGCAGTGGCGGCCAGATCACGCTGAGTGGTCACTCACCGAAGTCATCTGCCATTTACGCGACGTGGAATACGAAGTGCATCAGGTTCGCTTCCGCGACATCATTGCCGCCGAAAACGTGTTCTTACCGGGCGTGACGGCCGACGATTGGATTGAACAGCGCCAATACCAGTTGCAGAACGGCCCGGCGGCCCTGAACGAATTCCTGGCCGCTCGTCGTCAAACAGTCGTTTTGCTAGAAACCATTGAAGATGAAACATTATGGAAGCGGCGCGGCCAGCACGCCTTCTTTGGCCCCACCAGTTTACACGAACTCCTCAATTTGGCCGTGAAACACGACCAGGCTCACTTTGATCAGCTTGTCGCTTTGCGTCATCGCGTCAGCCATAAAACTTGATGGCTGGTTGGCTGAACGCTTACCTCAGCGCTGCAATTTCCCCACGCAGTTTTTCGATTAAAAAGGCGCTTCTTTCATCCTGAAAAAGGGCAAAATGATGTTTTTTGTAAGCCAATTCGCTGCATTTGCGGAAAAATCGCAGCGAAGCCAGGTAAGCGCCCGGCCCGTGCGTGAGCAGTTGATTCAAATTGTATTGTGCCCGCTGATGGCTGGAACAGGTGATTTTGTATTGGCTTACCGTCAGGGTGTAATAGCTCACTTCCTCAGCCAGGTATTGTTTGAGCCAGCGTCGCTCTTGCAGCAGCGCCCAAACGATGATCACTAGAACCATCGTCACTCCGCCCCAATCGCTGATGAGCGCCGCCAGGCAGAGGGCGCTGCCGGTGGAGACGGCCGCATTGTGCAAAAAGTGTAAAAACATCGCCGCCATCCAGCCGCCGATGGGAGCCGCGAAACGCATGAGTCGTTGGGTAGACATGCGCGCCAGGGCGATTCCCAGCCCTGTCATGCTGGTGAAGAGGGCATGGTTGAGGCCAAAGATGATGCCGCGCATGAAAATATTCATCCCCCACGCTTCTGCGCCGCCTTCGTTGTAAACGGTGACGAAATAGTAGATGTTCTCAATCATGGCGAAACCCATCCCCACCATCGCGCCGTAGATGATACCGTCCAGAGGGCTGTCAATCTCATCCCGCCATAGGAAAAAGATGCCCAACACGGCCAGCCCTTTGATGGTTTCTTCCACCGGCGGGGCGATGAAGGCCGCCGCCAGCGCGTCGCCGCCGCTTTGTCCGGCCAGCAGGTAGAAAGGGATGCTGAGCAGGCTGTTGGCGATGAAGGCGATGATGATGCTGGGGACAGCGCCCCACAGGAATGCGGCCGTTAACAACCACCAGGGTTCTTTTTCGTACCGGTCTACCCAGTAGATGAGGATGACGTAGAACAGAGCGGGTACAGCAGCGGCGATGGTAGAGAGGATTAAGACAGTGATTGAGGTCATAGGTTTTGTTGCGGTGTAGAACGATTTAGCAAATCGTTTTACGTAATGAACATGGCGTCGCCGAAGGAGTAGAAGCGGTATTTTTTGGCAACGGCCGTTTCATACATTTGCATCACCTTTTCCCGTCCGGCAAAGGCTGAAACCAGCATCAGCAGGCTGGATTGAGGCAGGTGGAAGTTGGTAATCATGGCGTCCACAGCGCGGAATTTGTAGCCGGGATAGATGAATAAATCTGTTGGCCCTGCAAAGGCGGAGACCGGCTTCCAGGGGCATAGGCTGCTCGTTTCCCCGGCGTCGTCGCGGGCGCTGATGTCGCGGAAGCTGCCGGTTAGCCCGGCGGAACGGAGCGCGCCTGTTTCCAGAACGCGAACGGCCGTTGTCCCCACTGCCACAATCCGCCCCCCGGCCAGTTTGGCCTCGTTGATTCGTTTGGCGGCCGCCGGGGAGATGGCGGCCCATTCGCTGTGGATGACGTGGTCGGCCACCTGCTCCGCTTCTACCGGCTTGAACGTGTCCAGGCCGACGTGGAGGGTGACGGTCTCGAAGATGACGCCGCGCTCGCGCAGGGCAAAGAGTAAATCGCCCGTGAAGTGCAGTCCGGCGGTGGGCGCAGCCGCGGATCCTTCGGGACGGGAATAAACGGTTTGATACCGTTCAGGGTCGGCGAGTTGTTCGTGGATGTAGGGGGGGAGGGGTGTGTGGCCGTGTTGGCGGAGGTAGGCATTGACCGGCTGGCTGAAGGTGATTTCGCGCTGGGGGCCGTCGAGAACGGCCGTTACCATCCCTGTCATCGTTTCATCCCCATCCAGCAAAATGACGCTGTCTTCCCCCATTTTTTTGCCGCCGACAAGCGCTTTCCAGCGAGTGTCATCCAGTTGTTCCAGGAGCAGTAGTTCGATTTTACCGCCAGTGGGTTTACGGCCGTACAGTCGGGCCGGAATGACGCGGCTGTTGTTGGCAACTAAAATATCGCCGGGATTGAAATAGTCGAGGATGTCGCTGAATTGTTGGTGGGCAATACGGCCGTTTTCCCGGTTTAGGATGAGTAATCGGGAGGCGTCGCGGGGAGTTAACGGCCGTTGTGCAATCAACGCCTGCGGCAGCGTGTAATCAAAATCGCTTGTCTTCATACCCGTATTGTAACTTTTCGAGGGGGTGGGGCAACTGGATGTGGTTTGGGATTAAGAGAGTGAGCAATGGGGAGATTTCTTAATCTCCTCTTCTCCAATCTTCCAATCTCTACAAAATAAAGGTAAGAAAAGAGAACACCACTGCATCTAACCTGATGAACAGCAAAAAAAATCAATACCTTTTTCTCCTCCTTCCCTCCTTCAGCAAGACGCCGCGTAGCAACCTACGCGGCGTCTTGCTTTTTGACGCATTTCTATAGAATCCCCCTGCAACATTCGTGTTAACCGCGCCAATAATGATGAGTAATGATGTTCACTTTAGTCACTTCTCACTTGCGGTTTACCGCGTTCTATTCATCCGTTTCCAAATGTGGTTTCGGCAAAAATCTTTCCCGGATTGAGGATGCCATTGGGGTCCAGCGCTTGCTTAATGGTCTGCATGACGGCCAGGGAACGGCCGTGTTCCTGCCCCATATACTTCCGCTTGCCGATGCCCACCCCGTGTTCGGCCGTCACCGTCCCGCCCAGCGCCAGCGCCGCCTGCACCATCTCGGCGTGTATGGCCGTTGCCAGCCCAAAACTGGCCTCGTTCCCTGGCTGATAAGGGACGAGCGGGTGCAGGTTGCCATCCCCGGCGTGGCCGACCAGATACGTCTTCATATTTTCTCTGACCATCGCCCCCTGACAGGCAGCCACCAGATCGGGGAAGCGGGAAACGGGCACAGCCAGATCCACAATCAAAAAAGCGACCCCCGGATTAGCCCGCACTAGGATCTCATACGTCTGGTGGCGCACCCGCCACAACCGGTCGCGCTCATCACGCCCCAGCCCGGCTTCAAAGGCAGCGCAGTTTTCACCCTGGCAAATTGCCCGCACCAACCCCAACTCTTCCTGCAAGGCGGCGGCGGTGGCGCTGTGGAATTCCATGAGCAGCGTTGGCCGTTCCGGTAAGGAGAATTCCTCCACGCCGTTTAGCTCGCGGACAACGGCCGTATTCAAGAACTCCAGCGCTGCCGGGACAATGCCGCTGCCCATGACCCCTGAGACGGCGCGCGTCGCGGCCGTCACCGTCTCAAACGAAGCGACGGCCGCGCTGAACTGCTCCGGCAACGGGGCCAGCCGCAAAGTCGCCGTCGTTACCACCCCCAGCGTCCCTTCCGAGCCGATGAACAGGTGCGTCAGGTCGTAGGCGGAGGAACTTTTGTGAGCCAGCGAGCCGGTGTGGATGATGTCGCCGGTGGGCGTTACCAATTCCAGCCGTAGGACGTTATCCTTGGTTGCCCCGTAGCGAGGGGTGCGCGTTCCGGCGGCGTTGTTGGCGATCATGCCGCCAATGGAGGCGTTGGCGCCGGGGTCGGGGGCGAAGAAGAGGCCGTCGCGGGCTAGTTGGGCGTTCATGTCCTTGTAGCGGACGCCTGCCTGTACGTCCACCTGGAAATCGTCGGGGCGGATGGCCAGGATGCGGTCCAGCCGCAGCAAATCCAGGATGATGCCGCCGTGAACCGGGATGGGGTTGCCTTCCAGACTAGAACCGGCCCCCCAGGGGGTGACCGGGATGTGGTGTTGGTTGGCGTATTTCAGGATGGCGCTGATTTCCGAGGCAGAAGCGGGCCAGACGACGGCCGTCGGCAGATGAGCTTCGTGAAAAGATTGGTCGCGGGCGTGTTGTTCCCGATCGGCGGCCGTCACCGAGACGTGTTCCTTGCCTACAACCGACATTAAATAATCAACGTGCTGCGGCCCCAGATTCTCCTGCGGCATGATACACCTCCATCCAATCTACTACTGCCTCTGGCGCGGATAATACCACAAACCCCTGGATGTCCTGCATGTGTTGGCGCACGGCCGTTTCCCCAATCCCAGGCGGCGCATAGGTGGTGAACAATGCGTGCCGCGTCTCCGGCGTGATGCGCGTCCGTTTGTCCGGGCCGTAAATAACGCTGGAAAGGATGCCCTGGGCGTCGGCGATGTACATGTCGCCCTGCTTGAGCCTCTGTTCCTGGCCGTTGATGCGGACGAAGCTTTCACTGCCCGCGGCCACGTCCAGACGGATAGGGGGGGCGACTTCGTCCAGGTCATGAACGGCCGTCAACAGCCCATGCTTCAACTCCGCCATAAACATCGCCGCCACCAGCGCCGCCACGTTGGGGATTGGCTTGCCCTTGATCGCCACTGACTCCAGTTGGAGCAGGACGTGGTAGGTTTTTCTGAAGCGCTTGTAGTAACGGCTGTACGCCTGAATGATGGGGTCGGCTTTGATGGCGGCACGGCCGCCGCCCCCAAACCGTTCCCGCAATTCCTGTTCCAGTTCCGCCTTGCGTCCAGCCAGCCCCTCATGCCCCGCAGGATTGGTCGCGTCCCGCAGCGCCAGCACGCCAACGGCCGCGCCCGGATACGCTTCTCGCCACGCTTCCGAAATATTCAATATCCATTCCATATCTGAATAGCTACTTTCTGGCCTGGAAGATGGAATATGTCCCTGAAGCTTTGGCGACCAGGCGTTCGCCGTTCCACACTTCAGATTCCAGGAAAGCGATGCGCCTCCCCTTGTGGATGACTTTGGTGCCGCATATCAGCGTCCCGGAAGTTACAGCTCGCAGATAGGTGATCTTGATCTCGGCCGTGGCGCAAGATTCGCCGTTGTTCAGGCAGGTATAAAGCGCGCCCCCCATGCCCGTGTCGGCCATTGAGGAGATAACGCCCCCATGCAGGATGCCATGAGGGTTGAGCAATTTTCCATCCACTTCCAGGGCGCATTGGCTGTTCCCTTCGGCCAACTTTGAGAACGTCAGACCGATTAAATCGCCAAAGGGATTGAATCCTTTTGATTGCGTTGGGAGATATTTTGGCATTGTCACCTTCTTTCAGTCCAAATCCGCCAGCATCTCCGGCGTCACTTCCACCCTGTACTGCTCCTTTGCACCAGCTACCGATACTTTACCATCGCGGACATCGTGCAGAATCGCTTCCCGGTCGCGCTGTTTCGGATTACCAAAGCCGCCTCCTCCGGCTGCGTCCATCGTCACCACGTCGCCCGGTTTCAGTCGGGTCAGGCCGTAGGGGTTGCCCGGTTTGCCGTTGACCAAAAACTGCGCTTTGGCCCCCGGTTTCCCGTCAAACAATCCTTCTGGCGGCAAACGAAAACGGCCGCTCTGAATCCCCAAATTCACCGGCGGCACGTCGTCCGGCACGCGGATGACCAGGCGGCGGCCCAGCGCGCCCCGGTATTGGCCCGCGCCGCCGGAATCAGGCAGCAGTTCGCGCCGTTCGACGAGGAGCGGGGTATCGCTCTCCAAAATTTCGACCGGCGTGTTGGCCCCGTTGGCGGGGAAGATGTAGCTGCCGCCGCCGTCGCCGCGGCCGCCGGCCCCCATGCCGCCGCCGCGAATGAGAACGGTGTGCCAGGAACGGCCGTCTCCCCATTTGCCATAAAACACATTCATCGTCGCCGGCGTGCCGCCGCTGGCCGCCAGTGCCCGATCCGGCAAAACGGCCGCCAGCGCCCGGTAGATAATTTCGGTCATAAAATGGCCGATCTGCATCCGCGCCGCCACCGCTGCCGGGAATTTGCAGTTGACCACGCTCCCTTCTGGGGCGATGAGATGGATGGGGGCGGCGCTGCCGTCGTTATTAGGGATGTAGGGGTCGAAAATGCTCTTGATTGCCATGTGGACGTAGGCGTAGGTGAAATTGTAGACGACATTGCCGCCCCAATCCACTTGCGGCGAGGAGCCAGTCAAATCCACGCGGATGTCGCTGCCGGAGATGGTGACGGCCGTTTTGATGACCACATCCTCCCGCCCGGCCATTTGTTCGATGACGCCTTCGGCTTGGTAACGGCCGTCGGGAACCTGTTCGATGGCGGCGCGGATGGAGCGTTCGGTGCGGCCGATGATCTCGTCGGCTAGATCGTCCAATCTGTCCAGGTCATACTCTGTCATCATCCGGCGCACCTGTTCGGCGCAGACGTGGTTGGCGGCGATTTGGGAGCGGATGTCGCCCACTACTTCATCCGGCGTGCGCACGTTCCAGCGGATCATTGCTAGCACGGCCTCGTTGAGCGCGCCGCTGTTGTACAGCTTGACCAGGGGGATGAACAGCCCTTCCTCGAAAACGTCGTGGTTATCCGAGGCCACCCGACCGCCGATGTCGGAGTGGTGCAGGACGCAGGCGGTGAACGCCGCCAGCCGCTCGCGGTGGAAGATGGGGCTGATGACGCAGACGTCGTTGAGATGCCCGGCCAGCGCCCAGGGGTCGTTAGTGATGTAGACGTCGCCGGGCTGGAAGGCATCGGCGGGCAAGCTTTGCACCAGCTTTTTGACGCCCAGCGCCATGGCGCCCGATTGTCCCGGCGTGGCGAAGGAGCCTTGGGCCAGTTCACGGCCGTGCCGGTCGGTGAACATGCAGGTGTAATCGTGGGCGTCGCGCAGCAGGCTGGAGAAAGCGGTACGGGCCACGGCCGCGTCCGCCTCATCTACAATCGAAATGAGCCGCCGCCACAGGATTTCCAGGGTTACGGGATCGAATTTTTGGATCATAATGGTTTGTCTACTCCACTGGACAATGATTCACCGGGCTATCAAAACCAATTTCATCCATCAAAACTTTGTGAACAAAAGGATTCGATCTTTCAGTCGGAGCGAAATCATTGTGAACATCCTGCTCATGTGAAAATCTATCGCGTTTCTACCATCCAGTCATCGTTGCTCAATTCAATAGATTCAATGGCTTGAGTACAAAATTGATACACATCTTTGGCTGAAAGGTTAACCTCAATATAGTAGCCGTTGCTCAATCTGCGGTTACGTCTGAATCGGTTAGGATTATCGCTTACAAATCGTGGGTACTCGTGTGCAAGATTATCAAACAAGTCTGGCTCTAAGTCAGCTATTGTATTCATAGTTTCCGAAAGGACATCTCTCCACGATTCAACCGTTATTTGCTGGTCTAAAATGGTCAAAACTCTTGGAGTTTTTCCAGTTACCGTTTCAACAGTTACTGCTTGAGCATCAGCACTACCAAAGTATTCCCATACCTTCACCGCTTCATCTGCTAATTGTATTGCACGTTTTTCGATCTCTGTACTGTTCCAGGTGGAAACAGTCGAAAAATATCTGTTTAGCTCTAAATGACTTTCTACCAACCGTTGACGTTTTTGAGGGAATGGATCATTAGACATTTCTGCATTATAAGCGGTTAGCGTTAGGTTTCCCAGAGTATGCAAATGCAACTCGTGGTCGATCTGCCAGTTTTCGCCAAGATGTTGCTGCCACCAACTAGATGCCGTTTGCGGCATGACGTGCTCTATTGTAAGTTTTTCAAATGGCGCTTGCTCTTTGTGTTGGTGCATGGCTTCCAGAGTTTCGAGGATCAATTTAGTTTTATTCGCGCGATGCCCTGCGCCATATAACTTGGATTCTACTAATCGTGTTCTAAATTCAGCATCTTTTGGATAACCTCGTGTTTGAAGTATCGAACGGACTCCATCTACTAAATTTGAGGCGTTTTGTAGTTGTGCCTGTGCGTATAATGAGGGAAATATTTTGTTGAGTTGATTTGTTGGCACATTGCAAACAAAACGTCGGACTATAAAGTTTTCGATTATTTGAACAATAGCTGTGAAATTCCGAGAAGAAAGCTTTTCCTGTGAATAATCATGATAGCAATTTAATAAAAAAGGATACGCAGTTGTAACTTCCAATCGATTAAGACGATTTAGTGCAATCTTCAACTGAGTATCTTTTTCTTTCTCGGGATTAATAAGTTTTTGATAGTAAAACGCAAATTCAGCAATTTCTCTTAATGCGTCCAGAGCATCACGGTCTGAAACCCGCTCTTTCAGTGTGAAATAAACATCGCTCTTGTTGACTATTGCCCCATTACGCGTTAAGAAATGACGAATAAACTCGGTCAGATCATCATTTAAATTCGTTTGCATTGGTTCCCAATATTCGGCATACATTTCTTCTTGTGCATTAACGTGTATTCGCATGAAGAAATAATTGCGAATTAAATCAGACTGTGTCAACACACGACCTTTGGCATTAAGACTTTCGAAAACCAAGTGAGGGTTATCATCATGATCTAAAACAATACTTACAACAGATAATCTCGTGGTAATGGCTTTGTTCAAATCGAGGATATTTACATTGCCTCGTTTTAACTTTCGTTGGAAGAATTGATAACAACTAAGGATTTGACTGTCTTTTGGCTTCGCATTTTCCTTGATTAAATTTTTGAATGCGGCGCGATCAACTTGAGTTGGAAGCAATTTGAAATGATCCACTTCCTTTTTGAAATAGTTGACCAACATGGTTTGATGTATTTCATCAGCTAATTCTTCTTTTCCCCGTAATCTTGCGGTGTCGCGAAGCAATGTCAGCAAAATAAAGATTGTAGTAAGGCGCTGTTGTCCATCAATTAATAGATATTTCGCAACTCCTTCGGGAACAGATATTGTTGGAATGGTAACAATTGATCCGATGAAATGGCTTTTCGGTTCACCATTCTCATAAAGGTAAACAAGATCATCCCATAAAACTTGCCACTCTTTTTTATCCCAACTATATGAACGCTGGAATAAAGGAACAACATATTGCTGTGTGCCTTCAATGATCGACTGGAACTTTGTTTCTGATGCCTTCATCTTTCCTCCTGTTTAGATGATCGAAAAATCGCCCCTTCTTCGGCTAACGGCCGTATCTCAAACGGATATTAACTTAACTCCTTCATCGCTCACGCATCGGATTCTTCCAACCCCAGAGCGTGGCGAACCCAGGCGCGAACTGCATTCGCCGACTCAACGGTCGCCTGCACTTCTTCTTCATCTGGCATCTCCCCATATTCTTGAGGATAACGGATTTCGACAGCGTATTGATCCAGTAGATGGAGATTAGGGGATAGCTTCCCGGCAAAAGCGACGATTTGCGTAACCTGCTCCAGCAGTTCTAACAGGTCATGCGTTTTGACAAATGGCATCTGCTGCCAGGCAAGAAACCCTTGCAAATATTTCTCCGCCGCCTGCTGACAGTGGAAACAAACTGTATCGGCCGGGTATGTCTCCGCCTTAAGGTTGTTCTCAACATTGAGGAGGTCATTTTCCGCCTTTTGGAACCAGCGTTGGGCCAAAACCTGGGAGGGGTCAGGCTCGCTCATACAACACCTTCCCTTCACGGAGTACAGTAGCGACTAATGAAGCAGGGGCTTGTTTCCAATAGGTCACTTCATCGGTGGAATAAACCACGATGTCCATTGGGCCGGGATAAGGATCAAACAGTTTTTTGACTTGAGCGGCTCGGCCACGACGAGGCAGCGGAGAATCCATTTCAATGAACAGATCGAGATCGCTATTTGGCCCCGTTTCGCCGCGTGCGTAGGAACCGAACAAAATTATCCGCCGGGGTGAGAGTTTCCTGGCGATCACCTGGACGATGTACTGAACTGTTTCCTGATTAATCATAGCGACTCTACTTTCTCAAGATTAAAATTCTGCCGGGTCAAGGTAAACTTCGCGCATAAATTCGCCGGGATGGGGTGGGTTATACAGACTCATACGTTCATTTATTCCCGTAAGAGTCTGATGACTTCTCGCGCAAAACCAGTTGACCAACTTCCCGCTGCCCCAGGCTTTTCGCCAGAAATGTGTTTACCAATGTGTTCATGCTGACTCCCTCTTGTTTGGCGCGGGCTGACAGGCGGGCGTGCAGGCTTTTGGGGACACGCTGGATGAATTTGCCGCTGTAACTGCCGCCGTAGCCCGGTTCCGGCACGGGCAGGCTCATGCTCTCCAATGCGGCAATCGTTTCTCGCAGCGCATCCATTCCGTTTTGAATGGCTTCTTCCGGCGTCTCGCCATCGGAAATGCAGTCGGAGAAGTCTGGAAAAGGAATCAAATAACCGCTGCCTTCTGCTGAGGGTAACGGCCGTATTTCAAATGGGTATTGGCTTAAGTCGTTCATTTCTCACTCGGCCGCAAACACCAGGCTACGATGACTGGTGAGCCTCCATGTAAGCCCGTAACAAAGCATTGATTTTCGTCTGGTAACCGCGTCCCTGTATCCGAAACCACTCCAGTACATCGCTGTCAATACGTAATGTGACTTGCTGTTTCCGCTGTGTTGGTTTCAGACCGCGACGCACAACCGCTTTAGCAAACATTTCCGGGGTGATTTCTGGCGCATCAGATAGATCAATGTCATCATCCTCCATCGCATCCAGCCGTTCCCAGTCAGTCAGCGATTTGTTTGAAGTAGGTGATTCGCTCATATTTCGTTGCCTTTCTTGCCGAGATTATCCGGGTAAGGTCGCCGCGCTCGGTGTGGACAACGGCGATTACCCGCCCTTTCAGCAAGCCTAACGTGATAAACCGCTGTTCGCCATAATCAAAACGATCATCTTCAACGGTGACGGTGTAGCCATCGAAGATGGCTACGGCATCCTGAAAATCAATCACATGTTTTTTAACATTTGCCAGCCGTTTATCTTCGTCCCAATCAAAATGATTCATGTGAATTGTAACTACAAATTGTCGTTATATCAAGACGTGAATTTTCTAACGCTCTGGGGCGGTTTGCAACTCAATCCAGAGAAAACCATATTCATCCACCGACACGGCCGTATCCTCCCCCACCGCCACCGTAGACTCCCGCTCCTCGATAATCGCCGGGCCGTTGAACGTTGCGCCGGGGAACAGCTTGTACCGGTCATAGACGGTGAACGGGATAAAATCGCGGGCGATGCCGGAGTAGGCCGGTCGTACTCCTTTGACGGCCGCCGACAAGTCGCCATCCCTTTTCTCCAATCGCGGCAGTTCCAGCAGCTTCACCGGCAGGCTGGCGCGGACGCGGAAATTGACAAACTCGACGGGCGATTCAGGGTAGGTACGGCCGTACAGCCGCTCATACACCCCGTCAAACCGCCGCCGCAAATCGGCCCGATCCAGTCCGGAGAAGTCTCCGGCAGGCAAGGGCAAATTCGTCTCCGACCCCTGACCGACGAAGCGGGCGTCCACCGATCGCTCAAACAAAATGTTGTCTGTGGCTCCGGCCGTTTGTAAGGTGCGTTCCCCCTCCGCCTCCATGTCGCGGAACAACTGCTCGATCGCGGCGAAATCGGCCGTTTGCAAGGGCGCTTTGTGGCTGCGTATCAGGTCAAAGGCGCGGGGGGCGGTGAAAAAGCCCAGCGCGGAGCCA
>JAJRYT010000237.1 GCA_024275635.1 Chloroflexota bacterium
AAGGCCAACTGAGCCAGTCTGAGATGACCAACCTGCTGCAAACGTTTGCCGACAAGGGGTTTTTTCGCCTGGACTCCTATTACCAGCCAAAGGATGAGATTTATGACTCCAGCACGACTTCGCTGCAACTGAATCTATTGGAAAACCGCTACCGCGTCAGCGAATACCATTCCGGCGCGCCGCGCAAATTCCACGAACTGGTCAGCCTGATGTCATCCGGGGCCGGGGCGGACGGAACGCCGTATGCGCCCCAATCTGGATTTCTGACGGCCGTGCCCCAAAATCAAGCCGCAAACGAGCTGCCCGGCTGGGACACGGCCGTTGGTCTAACCCTGGCCAACGCTGAGGAAGGGGTCTGGTTGGAGGGGGAAGCATTGGCGCAGGCGTGGGCGCTGGTCAACCAGAAGTATTGGCGGCCGTTGGCGGTCGAGGAGGGTCAGGTTTACGAGCTTTACCTGCAAATTCCGGAGCTGACCGGCCAGGAACCGTCGCCGCCTTAGGCCGTAACTCCTCTAACCCGTCTCCAGGTAAGCCAACAGCGCGCGCAGCCCGATAATCGTCTTCGCGTCCTCAATTCCGCCGGAAGCTAACTTTGCGGAAATTTCCCGGATGGGCAGGTCGACGATCTCAATGCACTCATCAAATTCCAGCTTCTGCGCCGTTTTCTCCAGGTCAAACGCCAGGAAAATGTGCATCCGTTCATTGGTAAACCCGGCCGATGAGAAATAGGCGTGCGCCAACACCAGTTTGCCGGCGCGATAGCCGACCTCCTCCTCCAATTCGGCGCGCGCCCGAAAAGCGGGCGACTCATCTCCCTCCAGCTTGCCGGCCGGGATTTCTAAAATGGTTTTGTTGATGGCGATGCGAAACTGGCGGATAAGGATGACCGATTCACCAACCATCGGCACGACGGCCACGCCGCCATGGTGCGCCACCATTTCGCGCCGAACCAATGTGCCATCGTCCAGCCGGGCTTCGCCTTCGATGACGGAAAAGATACGGCCGTTAAATCGCGGCCGCCGCCGCACCCAGGTCTCCATCCTACAACCCTTGTCCCGGCAGCGCGGCGCGGCGCGCTGTCAGCAAATGACGCACGTGAAACGCCAGCCAGATCGTGGCTACCACCAGGCCAAACAGACCCACGCGCACCGTAATCTGCTGCGGCGACAGGCCCGAATTATCCTGCGCAAAGCCAGCCCCCATGATAGAAATAGACTGCGTCAGCGTCAAAACCGCGAATTCAAAAGCAAACACCCGCCCTCGATACCGATCCGGCACAATCGTTTGCAGCAGCGCCGCCGAAAACACCCACAAAGTCCCCGTCCCGATTGTGCGAATGAACGTCATCAGCAAAAATAACGGCAGCGTCGTCACCAGCCCCAACCCCGTAATCCCGGCCGCCATCAAAAAGAAACCAATCGTAATGCCCCACAACAAACGGGCCTTGGCGTCGCCCAGCCAGCGGCGCACCAACAAAGGGCCTAATCCAGTGCCAATGCCGCTGATCATGTAAATAATGCCTAGCGTCGCCGTGCCGCCGTTTTCAATGCGCAAAGCCTGTTGTAACGCCGGCATGTTCAGCGCATAGATTTGATTGGCAAAAGTCACCTCTAACACATTGATGCTCCCCCAAACAAGCGACCCGGCTCCTTTGACCAGGCTGATCGCCAGAATGAAAGGCACGCTCAATAAGTAGCGAAACCCATCAATGAAGTCAAACCAGCCCCCGCCAGCCGGCGCTTTGGCCCGGCGGGGCGGCAGCGCCACTCGGCTGATCCAAAAAGCCGACAGCAAGAAAGTGGTCGCGTCCAGGATAAACGCGGTATTGGCGCCGAAAACGGCCGTTGCCAGCCCCCCCAGGAAAGACCCCACCGCCAGCATCGTGCTCCAGGTAAAACTATCCAGCGCATTCGCCGCTACCAACTCCTTCTGCGGCACCACATTGGCAATAATCGCCGAACGCGCCGGCGTGAAAAAGGCGCTTAACACAAACTGCAAAACCGTGAGGGCGTACAACAGCCAAAGCTGCTGTGGTGATCGAATAAAAAGGAAACACAAAACCGTCCCCGCCCGCAGCAAGTCCGACCAAATCATGATCGTGCGGCGGCTAAATCGGTCTGCTAAAACGCCGGCCAGAGGACTGACCAAAAAGAGCGGCAAAAATCGCGCTAGGAACAAAGAGCCAATCGCCACCCCTGTATCCGAAAGATTGGTAATCAATTCCGCTGAAGCAATCAGGTTAAACCAATCCCCCAATAAAGAAATGACATTCCCCAACCACAAATAACGATAATTCCGGTTCTGCCGCAGCAGGGTAATGTATTCATTCATGAGACGGCCGTTCCCCCCTCCCTATAACAAAAAAGATTGGAAACAAGGAGACCACCGATTGCCCTAAACCACAATCTCCAGTCTCCAATCTCCAATCTCTAAAGAAAAAAAGGTCTCTTGGCAATGACCTACTCTCCCAGGGAGTCGCCCCCCAAGTACCATCAGCGCTGACGATCTTAACTGCCGGGTTCGAGATGGGACCGGGTGTATCCTCGTCGCTCAAATCACCAAAAGACCTTTTCAAAAAACAAAAGAAATTGTTAAGCGTACATTCAAATTGAATAAGATAACACAAACATCGCTTCAATACAAACTGTCAAAATTCCAAATTCTCCGTATCATATGACACGTAAGCCCTCGACCATTAGTACGGCTTAGCTAAATACATTGCTGCACTTACACACGCCGCCTATCAAGCTAGTAGTCTCCTAGCGGTCTTAC
>JAJRYT010000238.1 GCA_024275635.1 Chloroflexota bacterium
ACCCCGCCGACAATCGCCAATAACAAACTACTGGTACCGTTGGGTTCATCCGGCACGGCCGAATTACTGGCCAACTTCACTTCCGTCCCTGTAGATTGCGCCGCGATTTCTACTTCCACTTGTTTCTTTGCCAGCGACTGGTACGTTTCCCAGGCCAAGTCGCGCGCCTGGATTAACTCCTTCTGCCGCGAGGCTTGCGCCGCCTGCTCAGCCCGCAACGCCAAAAGGTTATCATTCAGTTCCACAATGCGCTGGCTGATTGGGTGATCCGGGCCGACACTCAATTCTTCCGGCTCTACCCCGGCAAAAGAAATGGATAAGCTCTTAATCGCCTTCTGGGTTTCGGCTTCACGCGCTTGCAACACAGCAATAACCGCATCCACATCAGCCAACTGCACCGGTTCCGGCGGCGTAGACAAGTCCAGTTGCAAGATCACGGTTTCATCCGAGCCGCCAAAAACCCGGCTCCGCAGAGAAATCAACGCTAACGCATTGCCCACGTTGGCGGCCGTTGACCCCGCTTCTTCCTGCACCTGCTCGCGCAAAGCCTGGGCATCGGCCAGCCATAGCTGGATATTGCCCAGATCAGTATAATAATTGACCAACACCTGCTGCCGGGTATTTACCTGAAAGTCAATCGGATTCGATTGTATTTTGTTGCGGGCGGCTTGATAGCTGGATAACAATTCCTCCTGCGCCGCAATTTCATTCTGCAGCAAGGCCAGCCGGTTATCCCCCACAAACGCTTCATAATTGACCTGCGCCGTTTCATACTCCGTTTTGGCGCTTGCCAACTGTTCGGCCACAACGCCGCGGTTAGAGCTCGTCCCGGAAACGTAGATGGCATTCACCTGGCTTTCATATATCTGCGCCCATACGTTGGCAATGCGGGACGCTAATTCCGGATCGGTATGTTTGGCTTTGATGATGATTAAATCGCCGGTATTCGACGCTTCAATCATCCCCAGCAAAGCCGGCACATTGCGATCTTTCTCCTCTAATTCGGAGCCAATCTCAGATAACACTTCCGCAGCGACACTGTTGCTGGTCGCCAGGGCGACCAGGCCATCCAGCCGGGAGCGTACATCCCGGCTGCCCAGAACATCTTCTTGCGTCTCAATGGAGGTGTCAAAGGAAACGTTGGTACGTGCGCGCACGATGGCCACGGCCGCTTACGCTTCATAAACGTCGGGCATCAATGTGCTCACCCAATAAGCAGTCCCGCCAGCTATCAGAGCCGCCAATATAATCCAGTACCAGGAACGAAACAGCGCTTTTATATACGGCCGTAAATCAATTTCTTCTTCCAATCTATCCTCCAACCACTTTTATCTTTCATATCGTGTCAATTATCGTTCCAGCCATTCATTACGAGAAATACCGGCTTGTTGCAACAAGCGGCGCAACAACCCCACGCTAATATCGCCTTCGTGCGGGTTAGGAATAATCAATGTCACATTGCCCCGGCGCATTTGTGGGTGACGACCTCCACTATATGGGCCTTCAAAACCCAACTGGCGTAAACGGCGGACAAATTCACGGGATGAAACAGGCGATAGACGCGACATATTCAAGCAGATTGAGCGATAAGATTAAGATCAATATCAGCCAAAACAGGAATATCTAAATTGAGTCGCAAACGAAGCGCTATCCAATCGCTAACCGCTTCCCGTAACTCACGCCGACAGCCTTCCAAAGTGGTATCGCGCGCCCATACGCCTTGAAGTCCTGGAATCTCACCCCAATAAGTTCCTTCATCTTCAATTATTTCATAAACGGCTTGTTCCATAGCCTCGTCAAGGTAACTTGCCAACATAATCTACTCCAATTCAGAACGCTATCTCCGCCTATCAGGTCAATTATAAATGGAACACACGGCCGTTTTCCTTCCTCCCCTTTAAGGCATTCCGCGTATCCACAATCAAAGGCGACTGTTCCGCCACCCAGTCCCAATCATACGCATTATGATTGGTAATGACAACCACACAATCCGCCTGCTGCAAAACGGCCGTAGACAACGCCACCGATTGGATATCAAACCCTTCCGAAGCCAAATCGGGCACATAGGGATCATGATAACTGACATCGGCGCCGCGTTCTTGCAGCAAATGAATCACATCCAGCGCCGGGCTTTCGCGCACATCGCCAACATTTGGCTTGTAAGCCACACCCAGAATTAAGACCCGGCTGCCATTGCTGGCTTTGCGCTCCCCATTCAGCGCATCAACCACCTTGCTGACCACATAATCGGGCATATGGCTGTTCACCTCGGCCGCCAACTCAATGAAACGGGCCGTGTAATTGACCGTTTTCAACTTCCAGGAGAGGTAATGTGGGTCCAGCGGGATGCAGTGACCGCCCACGCCTGGCCCTGGCGTAAATTTCATAAAGCCATACGGCTTCGTCGCCGCCGCCTCGACCACTTCCCAAACATTCAACCCCAATTTGTCGCACATGAGGGCCACTTCGTTCACCAGGCCAATGTTGACAGCGCGAAAGGTGTTTTCCAACAGCTTGACCATTTCGGCCGCCGCCGTGCTGGAGACAGGCGCCGGCCTCTCCACAATAGCGCTGTAAAGAGCGACGGCCGTCTCCAAACAAGCCGCCGTCACCCCGCCAATTACCTTCGGCGTTGTCCAAATCGTGTGATCTGTCCGCCCCGGATCAATTCGTTCCGGTGAAAAGGCCAGGAAGAAATCCTGACCAACTACATCCCCATTACCAGCCAGCCGGGGCAAGATAACCTCTTCTGTCGTGCCCGGATAAGTGGTACTCTCCAATATAATCAATTTACCCGTGCCGCCATAATGGGCAATTTTTTCGGCAGCATCAATGATGTAAGAAATGTCCGGGTCTTTTGTTTTACGTAAGGGCGTGGGCACACATATGGAAATCGTGTCAACGGCCGTTAAGTCCGCATAATCCGTACTGGCCTGTAAACGGCCGTCCTGCACGAACGGCCGTAACACCTCATCCGTCACATCCTCAACATAGCTGTGTCCTTCATGCAGCGACGACACCTTAGCGGCATCCACATCAATACCCAAGACATGAAAACCAGCCTCGGTAAAAGCAATGGCCAGCGGCAGCCCAACATACCCCATCCCCACGATGCCGATTCTTGCCTGGCGAGTCTCAATTTTTTGTAACAATTCCGTTTTTCCACTCATAATGAACTCTACCGCCAAACAGGCTCCGCCCTTCCGACATCGGGGAAAAATATGACTATCCGCCCCCAAACTATCAAAGATAATACGGCTGACTTTCTGACAGTTTCAAAATAGGGCAGTTTAATTCACCGCAAAGGCGCGAAGAATATAAAGGTTTTGGACATGGTTCAGAAATGAGCCATTTATCTTTACAGTCTCACCGTAATCGCCGAGCATTGAAATGCCCGGCTAGAAAGAAGGAAACCTGTTAAAACAGGTTAATGGCGGCCATTTTGATGCGTTTTTAGTGCGTTTCAACGC
>JAJRYT010000239.1 GCA_024275635.1 Chloroflexota bacterium
ATCGCCGTTGACGCGCTGGGCGGCAGCGACTTTGGCGGCCACCAGGTAGAGCGCTTGCTCTTGGATGGTATCAGCGTAGGCAAAGTAATACACCTTGACGGGCCTTGTTTGTCCGATACGCCAGCTGCGGCGGCTGGCCTGCAATACAGTGTAGACAGAGTAATGGGGCGACATCCAGACGATGGTGGGGAAGTCGAGGAGGTCAATCCCCGTCTCCACCTTTTTGGGATGGCTGATGATAACATCTACGCCAGCCTGTACCTGCTTTTCCACCCAGCCCTCCCGCTTGTTAGGCGCGGCACGGAGGATGGCAGTTTTCAATCCGGCTTCTTCCAGCATCCGTTTCCATTCCGGTTGAATATCCAGGGTATCTGTTTGCAGGCAAAGCAGGAGGACTTTGCGCCTTTCTGCTTTCTCTTGTTGGCACAGTTCGATGATTTCTTCTTCTTTCGGGCCGATGAACTCCTCCGGCAAACCGGGAATGGAGGCCACGACCTCGCCGGTGCGCGGGTCGCTGACCACTTTGGCCCGGCGCGGCGAATCCGGCCAAAAGAGGAGGGCGTAAAGGTAGGCCGATAACAGCGACTTATCCCCTCGAACCAGCCGCTCTTTGAGTTCATCCTTGAGCTGTCCCTTGAGTGTCTCATACAGCATCGCCTGCTCCGGGGCCATGGGCACTTCTACCGGAATTTCGGTGTATTCCGGCAGGGGGAAACCCATGTCGCCCAAAGAGAGGAAGACAGAACGGTTGAGCAGCCAGGGCAGCATCGCCGGGCTGCCGCCGGGTAGTTCTTTGTAACGCACATTGGTACGGCTGTTGGCTGTCTGACGGCCGTCTTCATCCAACTTGCGGGTTTCAATACGCTGCAAGATACCATAAGAAGCGACCCAATCTTTGCTGCGAATACGGCGACGGCCGTTGGCATCGGGATTGGTGTAGGCGGCCGTCATTTCCGGCGACATGCGATAGAGCAGGTGGAAGATGGAGGACGCTTTGCCGCCATAGATGGTGCCGGTCAACCCCACGATTTTCCGCGCCGCCAGCGCCAAATGGTGCATGGCGTATCCTTGATCGGAGTCGTCTCCTTTGTATTGGTGCTGTTCATCTACCAGACAGAGATCGAGCCGGCCGCGGGCCACTTTCTTGATGTAGCCAGCCAGGGGGATTTTGCCGTAGCCAAAGGTATCTTTAACCATCGTCCCACTCCAATAGTTTAGTTCATGGAAAGGAACGGGCTGGCCTTTGTCTGTGTAGCTGCTGATGATTTTCTCTCGCTCAGTATACAGCTTGAAGCTGCCTCGCTGCTGGGAGTTGCTGCGCCGCCGTTTGAATTGGAACAAGGGGGCGCGGCAGGCCATGTTGCTACAGAACCGTTTGGCTCCTTTCATCTCGCGCGGGGAGAGGGGACGGCCGTTCACCCGTTGTTGCGCGCCGCAGACGGTGCAGCCAACGCCGCGCTGGTGGATGGCTTGCAACTGTTTGGCCGTCAGGGTTTGCTCCTCATCGCCAATCGCTTGATTGGCTGTGACAGTGTCG
>JAJRYT010000240.1 GCA_024275635.1 Chloroflexota bacterium
AAAACAGCGGTGTCGCCATTGTCCTGGTGGGACACGTGACGAAGGAGGGGGCGATTGCCGGGCCGCGCGTCTTGGAGCATATCGTTGACACCGTTTTGTACCTGGAGGGTGATCCTTTTCACCGTTATCGTTTGCTGCGCGGCGTGAAGAATCGGTTTGGGGCGACGAGTGAAGTGGGCGTTTTCGAGATGGTGGAGAAAGGGATGGTGGAAGTGCCGAACCCTTCGGAGGCGTTTTTAGCGGAGCGGCAGGTAAATGCGCCCGGCTCGGCCATTGCGGTGACGATTGAGGGAACACGGCCGTTACTGGTCGAAATTCAAGCGTTAGCCAGTTCAACCACATTTCCCAACCCGCGCCGCACGGCTAATGGAATTGATTATAACCGGCTGCTGCTGTTGACGGCCGTTCTCACCCGCCGCGTCCACATCCCCTTAAGTGACAAAGATGTTTTCATCAACGTCATTGGCGGCCTGCAAATTGGCGAACCGGCCGCCGATTTAGCTGTTGCCGTCGCCATTGCCAGCAGCGTCAAAGACCGACCCATTCACGCCGACATGGCCTTTGTGGGCGAGATTGGCTTGAGCGGCGAACTGCGGGCCGTCAGCCAGCTTGATGTACGGCTGAAAGAGGCCGTTAAATTGGGGTTCAAGCGGTGTATCGTTCCCCGCTCCGTCAAAAAACGGGCCGGCGATTACCCAAAAGGACTAGAAGTTATAGGCTGCCGTTCTTTACATGAAGCGATTCAGACCGCTCTGCTTCCCAAGTAGCCATTTGAATATGAGAATTTGGTCATACGATGACGGAAGTACCCCAATTTACTATCCTCAAATGATCACATTTCTGCTATCATGCTCTCCATGAGAAAAAATGCACAGACCAAGTCATTAACATTCATGAATTTCTGTAAATATGCTGGCATCAATGCCTTTGAGGGCGCGTTATTCGGGGCGTTTCTTGGTTCCGTTATTAGTGTGATTGTCGCATCTGTTGTTTGGTACTTGAAGGCGGGCTTGTTCATGGGTCTGCCGACCAGCCAGGATATTGCCTTTAGCCTGGGGATGGGGCTTTGGGAAGGGGCAGCAGTCGGCGCCGCGCTGACTTTGGTCGAATTTGCTAGAAATAAAAACCTTTATCTCAATTCGCTGCCGCCAGACCAACCTTAGATAACCAGCCTCCACGCTCAAAACAGAGGACTTGCGTTCCTTATTGTTGTTTTTTGCCCAGGTAGAGGAATATCGCGCCGGTTAATGTTAGCAGGCCAATGACGCCGAGGAAAAGAGGGAGCAGCCCATCGAAGTTGTACGATGAAGTAGGCGGTGTTGCTGTGGGGAGGGAGACGGCCGTTTTTTCAATCACTACCTCGGTTGCCGTTGGGCTGGCGGGGAGTGGTGTTGCCGTTTGCGTGGCTGTTGGCGTTGGCATTAGCGTTGCCGTGGTGGTTGCCAGCGCTGCCGGTAAATCTGTTGACCCGCCAATTTCTTCCGGCTGTGGCAACGAACCGACTACAATTTCTTGGCCTACCAGCAGGACACTTTCCAAAGTAAGCCCGCTTAACTCGAACAATTCATCCAATGCCAAGTCGTAAGCAGCGGCCACGCTGACTAACGTATCACCGGCAGTGACAACATGCATAATGGTTCCTTCTGGCTTGACGCGAGCGTGAGGATAGCCCGGTAAAACCGTTGAGCCATCCGGCAGAACGGTATAGCCGACGATGATTGTCTGCCCTACAATAAGGGCGTCATTATCGGCTAAATTATTGTAGCCGGACAGGTCGCTGGCGGCCACGCCAAACCGCTCGGCGATGAGGATAAGGGTATCGCCGGGGGCGACAGTGTAAAGGATACGGCCGTCCGGATTAGCTGTTGGCGAGGCAACGGCCGTTGCTGTTGCTGTTGGCGCTGGCGTATCGGTTGGCGGCGGCGTGCTAGATGGTGTCAGTGTCGGGCTGGGCGTGTAAGTTGCTGCCTGCGTTTGTATGGCTGGAGATGTGGCCGTTGGTTGGACATCACCTGGAGGGGACGTTGGTTGAGGCGGTGGCGGTGGTGGGGCTGAGATGCTGCCCGATTTATAAGCGGCGCTCAACTGCGCCGTCAACTGCAAGTAATAATTGCCAAACTCAGCACTGGGTTCAATCATACTTCCTTCCGGCCACTCATTGTAAGAGGTGATGATGAGCATATCTGGTGAACTGGCCGCCGCGCCGCCAAAACTGGATTGGTAATACGCGCCTTCACTCCGGTCACGCACAAAAGCGGCGTCGCCACGTCCCAGCAGCGTATCGTTCCAGCCGGGCATTGCGGTGGCGACCCAATATTTGTAGCCGCCGTAAACAGCAGAAGCGGCGCGGGTGTTGGCAGCCCAGGCAGCGGCCGTTCCTGCCGGATCGTCTGACCAGGCTGTGTTGTACAAATGCAAGCCGTCAAACGCATTGAGGTAGGCGGTGCTGCCCCCTTCGGCAATCCAAATGCTGTTGCGATCCGGGTCAACCGTACTACGAATCGTTACCCACTCATCGGCGGTTAAGAGCCAGTTGGCCCAAAAAAAGATGACTGGTCGGCCATCCACTCGCAAATAGGCCGGATGTGTGGCATGAGTTTGCAGCAGCGCTCGCAGCGCGGCAATGCGATCATCATTGTTAGTAAAAAAAGGACTACCTGTTTCAAAATCAACTGCCGCTTTGAATCCGCTGGCGTTGGCAATATTCAGCAGCGCTTGGAAATTGGTTTCGGTCTGATTGTTCTCGACTTGCGGCCCATACCAACTTTGCACAAAGCCGTCTATCCCCGCCGACTGCGCTTCGCCAACGTGCCGCTGGATGGTAGCGGCGTCCCATGAATTGTACGGTTGTAAGGGTTGGTAAGGCGTCCGTCCGGCCCCGAACGAGTCGGCGCTAAACCAGGCGTAATAAAAGGCTAACACCAGACGGGTTTGTCCCTGAGCCTGGATAAGTTGGAGCGGCCGTCCCACAACCCCTAACAGCAGCACGAAAAACGTAAACCGCAAAACCCGCCGCTTTATATTGGCTACTTTGTACTCCCAGCCGGTTTTTTTACTGTGGCCCAACATAGCGATACTCAAGCGTCGGGGTCGTAAACTCCGCGACCAGTTCCAGGATTCTATCCGCTTCTGATTGATTGGCGCGGCCGCTGATCCCGGTTATCAATTGGCTGAAGCTGGGCAGATGTTCATACTCGACCAGGCGCGGTTCGCCACTGATGCCGCCCAGATCGGCTGCCTTATCAACCGCGTCGTCAAAATTGCCCAGTTCATCCACCAGGCCATTGGCCACAGCTTGACGGCCGCTGTAGATACGGCCGTCTGCCAATTCCTTAACCGTAGCCACATCCATTCCCCGCCCGTCAGCCACAATTTGGACAAAATCAGCATACGTCTCATCAATTAAAGTTTCCAAAATTACTTGATGTTCCGGCTGAAGTTCTTCCCAGGCGCTGCCCAGCGCCTTGTTTGGTCCGCTGGTGATGAGAATAACATCCACCCCAATCTCGTCAATCAGATCCTTCGCGTTGTACAACGTCATAATTACGCCGATACTGCCGGTCAACGTGTCGGGCCGGGCAAAAATATAATCAGCCGGAGCGCTGATCTGGTAGCCGCCTGACGCCGCCAGCCCGGCCATGCTAACCACAACTGGCTTTTCAATATCGCGGACGGCTTCATAAATTTGGCTGGAACCGGTGACAGTGCCGCCGGGGCTGTCTACACGCAGCACAATGGCTTTGACGGTGGGATCATCCACGGCCGCTTGCAAATCGGCCATAACAATGCCGCTGGTTGCGCCGCTGCTAAATTCGGAGCCATCGCTGCTGGTAATAGGCCCTTTTACGCGCACGATGGCGACTGCATCCCCCAGGCCGCTGCTGGTTGCGGCCGTCCCGCGTCCCAGGACGCCTAAACTGGCAACAGACGTTGCCACGAGAATGGCGCAACTTAATACCGGCAGCATGAAGCCAATAACCACACTCAGTAGAATCCAAAGCGGTGTTCGGTTATTTCCTCCCTTCGGAGGCTGGGCCGGCGGCGGAGCCGGCATCTGTCCTGAATTTTCAGTCATAGTTATTTCCATTTGTTCAGCAAAAAGGCGTTCTAAATTCCTTTGAAATCCGTTGTTTTCATTTTATGTCATTGCTGGATTCGGCGGCTCGTATTATACCTGCGAACGATTCAGGTCAAAATGACTTGTGAAATAATTTATTTGTGATAACATTCTTCGCTTGTTGAAAACCAACAAAATTTTATACGCTCGCTGCTTTCCGCTCTTGACAGCGATCAAGGGCAAAGCTCGCCCGAGTAATTCCATGGAAAGGAGGTAAATGCGACGTGCGCAAGTACGAAGTTACCATTATTGTTCAACCACAACTTGAAGAAGGCGCGCGCAAGGAGTTGATTGCGCGTGTAAGCGGCTGGCTGGTTCCCGATGCGACGGAAGAGAATAAGCCGGTAGAGAACCATTGGGGTTCGCGCAAATTGGCTTACCCGATTCGTAAGTTCACAGATGGTTATTATGTAATGTTTGAAACTGATCTGGACTCGACGCGGATTGGAGATATTGAACGCAACATGCAGTACAGCGAAGATATTTTGCGTTATCTGGTTATTCGTCAGGACGAAGCCTAAAGGATTGGAGATTGGTTCTATCTCCAAGATTGAACCAATCTAAGTTGACGGGTTGAAAACATGTCGGGAGTAGCGGACATGAACAAAGGGCTGAACAAAGTAATGATCATTGGCTGGGTGGATGGCGATTTTGAGATGCGTTATACGCCAAGTGGACGCCCGGTGACATCGTTCAGCGTGGCTACATCCCGCACCTGGACATCATCTGAAGGTGAGCCGCACGAGGAAACGGAATGGTTTAATGTGGTTGCCTGGGGCAATCTGGCTGAGATGTGCCATGGACAGCTTACGCGAGGGCAGCGTGTCTATATTGAAGGGCGGCTGCAAACGCGCGGTTGGGAAGATGGTAACGGCCGTAAACATTTCCGCACCGAAGTGGTGGCTCATGAGGTGATTGTGTTATCTGAACAAATTGAATGATAGTTGGGCAGTCAGGGTGGTTACACTCCCTGCCGTCCAAATGATTGGAGGTTATGATGGGATATCGAGGTTCCCGTAGTGGTGGCGGCGGTCGCCGCCGGGATGGTGGTGGTAGTAATAGCCGCAGAGGCGGGCGCAGTCGTTTTCAAAGAAGGCGGTTTTGCGCTTTTTGTGTAGACAAAACTGAAATTGATTATAAAGGGTATGACGGATTGCGTCGTTATTTGAATGAATACGGCCGTATCAAACCCCGTCGACAGACTGGTGCCTGCGCCAAACATCAGCGCAAATTAGCGATTGCTATCAAACGCGCTCGTCACTTGGCGCTCTTACCGTTTGTTGTTGAGTAAAGCTCAGATAGAGCTGCAAACTACGAGACAGATACATGGCCAAGAAGCATACTCGACAAGATTCAAAAGAAGAATTACAACGCCAATCACGGAAAGATATTTTACGTGCCCGGAAAGAAGCAGAGCAAACCAAACAGATTCGCCTGGCTATAGGCGGCGTTGGCGCTCTGTTGGTATTGATACTTGTAATCGCCATCGTCAACGAACTTATCATTGCACCGAATCGTTCGGTGGCAATGGTTAATGGTGAGGATATCCCCTTGCGACAATGGGAAGACCGTGTTCGTTACGAACGCGCCCAGCGCATTGTTTCCCTGGAAAATCAATACGAGGCGTTCGGAGGCGATGTAGGTATTATCCAACAGTTTTCCGCACAAACTTTACAGGATCTCCTGAACGAAGAGGCTTTAGCCGAATCTGTGCTTAACCAGATGGTTGATGAATGGCTCATTCGGCAAGAAGCTGAAGCGCGCGGCATCACCATCAGCGAGGCTGAAGTGGATGCGGAAATTGGCTCATTTTTCAATTACTTCGATGGCAAGTCGCCCACACCGCTCCCTGACCCTACGGAAACGGTGGCGCCGACCCCATCGCTGACGCCAATTCCGACAGCGGTTATTACGGATGTCGTGCCGACAAACACGCCCTTCCCCACGCCGACGTTAGGCCCGCCAGCGTCGCCTGCGCCGACAGCAACGCCAGTTTCCAAAGAGTCGTTTGATGAGCAGTTGGGTAACGTGCTGACCCAATTCCGTGATTTAGGCGTCAAAGAGGAGACGTTCCGCGAAGTGGTGCGTATGCGGTTGTACCTGGAAAAATTGGCGGATGCTTTGGCGGAGGAGAATAGGCTGCCAACTGAAGCGCTTCATGCCAGCGCCTTCCTATTGTCCTTTGATACGGAAGCTGACGCTCAAGAGGCATTGACAATGATTCAGGGGGGTGATTTCTTGACGGTTTGGAACACCATTCGCAGCGCCCCGCCCGATCCGGAAGCAGAATTTACGAGTACTGCCTCGGAACTTTTATGGCAGACTCAAGATGCCTATGCGGCCTCTTTGGGTGAACAGGCGGCGAATGTTATCTTCACGCTGCCGCCCAATGTGCCTAGTGCGATCATTGAGCAGCAAGTTGACGCTGAAACGACTCGTTATCATATTGTTCAGGTAAGCGGTCGTGAAGTGCGTGACCTGCCGCAGGCGGCGATTCAGAATGCAAAAACGCAATTGGTGAGAAGCCTTGTGGACGCGAAGGCGGCTGCCAGCGCGGAGATATCGGAGCTTTGGCGCAGCCGTGTGCCTACACAGCCCGTGTTGGATCCGAAGTTCCTGGCCCAGCCGACTCCGGCTCCGAGCGTACCGGATGCGGGAACCGGTGCAGATGCTACGCCTTCATCTGACGGTCAATAGGTGAGTAATCGCTAAACGGTTGTTGGCTGTTGGTCATAAAAGGTGTATTGAAGCCAGGCTGCTCATCGGCAGCCTGGCTTTTTGTGATTTGATGGGAACAGCAAATGAGTGAGCTGATATGGTTAGAGGGGCGTATTTCGATTGAGGCCGCTATTCGTGGCAGAAGCCGGGAAATTCATACCGTTTATGTAAGTCGGGGGAAACAGGATTGGGCGCTGCGTAAGTTATTGAAAACGGCCGTTTCCGCTAACATCAAAGTTGAGAGAGTGAAGTCTGATTTCATCACCGCTCATGCCGGGGGTAAAAGTCATGGCGGCGTCATTGCCCAGGCGGGGCCGCGCCGCTTTGTGTCCCTGGAAGCGCTTGTTGAGCAATCAGCCTTGCCCTGGGTAGTGATGTTGGATGGCATTGAAGACCCATTTAATTTTGGGCAGGCGGTTCGCGCTTTGTATGCGGCTGGGGTAGATGGGCTGGTTGTGCGTCCGCGCAACTGGCTTTCGGCTGCCGGCATCGTGGCCCGCGCCTCGGCTGGCGCAACAGAACTGATGCCAACGGCCGTTGCCGAAACTGCATTGGCGGCGGCTGATTTATTCCGGAAAAAGGGGTTGACTGTTGCCTGCACGGCGCTTCAGAACAGCGTGTCTATTTATGAAACGAATTTGGCTGCGCCCTTGTTTTTGCTCATTGGTGGGGAAAAGCGCGGCATTACTCGCTCTTTCCTGGAACAAGCGGATATACGTTTGCAGATTCCTTATGGGCGGTCATTCAATCGCTCGTTGGGAGCGGCGTCATCGGCGGCTATATTGGGGTTTGAGGTGATGCGCCAGCGTGGCTAACAGGCGATTACCGGAGACGACGCCAAAAGTACATGGTTGCCAATCCCCATCCAATCACGGCGAAAATAACGAAGGCAACGGCCGTAATCTGCATCCCGCCAAACTCATTTAATGAAACCTTAAATAGCAATTCCGTTGCTGCTGTTGCCAATATACTGACAGCCATGGCCAATATCCCAATGATGATGCCGGCTATCCCACCCAGCGCCAGGATGTGTGCCGGGAGCCTTGATCGCGTAGTATTTGGTTGTAGAAACCGGTGCAGTGGAGAGGGCAGGCTGCTCAAATCAACCTTTGCCCCTATTTGGCATTGGCGAATTAAATAATTGGCTCGTTGTCGTTGGGTCTCATCGCTAATTTTAGCAAACGAAATGTAAACCTGTTCTCCGCAAGTTGCTACATAGGGATGGATTTCATGCGCGGCTGTTTTTAGAGCGCTTAAGAGACGCTGCTTCATATCAGGCTTTAAAACACGTAATAATACCCCCGCTGCTTCCAGTTGGGCGGCATCTTCTGCCGAAATCGCGTGCAATTGGGAAAATAATTCTAATGATGTTTCTTCTTTCATAGCACTCCCATAAGGTTCCTGTGACCAGCCGCGTGTAACTGCCCTTAATTATTTAGAGCTTTTTTAACTGTGTCAAGAGGATTACGGGGCTAGTACTCTGTCAAACACACCGGTTATGGCCGGATATTCATAAAAATCCCGGTCAAAAACAGGGCCAATTTATCACGCGCGCTACTCGCCCAATGGGGACGGCCGTGCTATAATTTTGGCCGTTCTTTTAGATAGGATTAGAGCGAACTGTTATGTTCGCTTTTATATTTTTAAGGAGTTTGTGAGTGAATCTGCACGAGTATCAGGCAAAAAGATTGTTTGCTGAACATGGCGTGCCCATTCCCAACGGCGAGGTGGCTACGACGCCCGCCGCAGCCCGTGAAATCGCGGAAAGATTGGGTAGCGTCATTGTTAAGGCACAAGTACACACCGGCGGCCGTGGCAAAGCCGGGGGCGTAAAATTGGGCCGCACTCCGGAAGAGGCAGAAGCGGCTGCCCGGCAAATCTTGGGCATGGATATCAAAGGGTATACTGTTGGTAAAGTGCTGCTGGATGAATTAGCTCCTGGCATTGACCAGGAAATTTACCTGGCTGTTTTGATCGATCGGGCCAACCGCCGCCCTATGATCATGGCGTCGGCGGCCGGCGGCATGGACATTGAGCAAGTGGCTGAGGAAACGCCGGAAAAAATCATTACCGCCAACATTGAGCCGTCGCTGGGCGTGCGGGGATACCAATCCACTTACGTCGCTTCGCGGATGGGCTTGCCCAAAGAATTGTGGCGTGATTTCCACAAGTTATTGTCTGGTCTGTATGCTTGTTTTAAGGCGAATGACGCTTCGTTGACCGAGATTAATCCGCTGGTCATTACTGGCGAGGGTAAATTGCTGGCTGTGGATGGCAAGATGTCTGTTGACGACAATGCTTTGTACCGCCACGAGAAACTAGCGGCGATGCGCGACGCGACCGAGGAGCCGGACGCGGAACGGCAGGCGCGTGAGGCCGGGATTAACTTCATCAAGCTGGATGGCAGCATTGGCTGTATGGTTAATGGCGCCGGTCTGGCGATGACGTCGATGGATGTTATTAAGTTATTTGGCGGCGACCCGGCTAATTTTCTGGATATTGGCGGCGGCGCGAAAGCGGAACAGGTGGCGGCAGCGCTGCAGATTATTTTGTCTGACCCGAATGTGAAGGCGGTGTTGATCAATATTTTTGGCGGCATCACGCGCGGCGATGAGGTAGCCAAAGGGATTGTGGCGGCATTGGAGCAGGTGCAGACGGATGTGCCGATGGTGGTGCGCTTGGCTGGTACGAACGCGGCCGAAGGAATGGTAATATTGGCTGATGCAAAGATGGAAACGGCCGTTACCCTCTCCGACGCCGCCCAAAAAGCAGTCGCCCTGGCCGAAGGGAGCAAGTAATCATGAGCATTTTAATTGATAAAAACACACGCTTGATCGTTTCTGGTATAACCGGACGCGAAGGCAGTTTCCACACCCGGCAAATGATTGAATACGGCACAAACGTCGTGGCCGGGGTCACGCCGGGCAAAGGCGGCCAAATCTTCGAAGCGGGCGACAAGACCGTACCCGTTTTTAATACCGTGCGGTAAGCTGTTGAAGCTACCGATGCCAATGCTTCCATGATCATCGTCCCGGCTCGTTTCGCGGTGGATGCTATTTATGAGACGGCTGACGCTGGCATCCCCTTCATCACTTGCTTGACCGAGTACATCCCCGTG
>JAJRYT010000241.1 GCA_024275635.1 Chloroflexota bacterium
AACGGATAACGGACAACGGATAACGGATAATAATTCATCACTCATCACTCATCATTCATCATTCCCCACCGGCGACATCGGCTACCTGGACGACGACGGCGATTTGTGGCTGGTGCAGCGGCGCAGCGATTTGATTGTGTCGGGCGGGGAAAATGTGTACCCGGCCGAGGTAGAAAAAGCGCTGAAGGGGCATACGGCCGTTGCCAATGCGTGCGTGGTGGGAATCGACGACCCGGAATGGGGGCAAAAGGTAGCGGCGATGGTGCAGTTGCGGCCAGGCGCATCACTGGCGGAGGCAGAACTGGTCGCCTTTTGCCGGGAACGGATGGCCGGTTATAAAATCCCGCGCCTGCTCCGGTTTGCAGACGCGCTGCCGCAAACCGCCTCGGGGAAAATTGCGCGGGCAGAGGTGGCAGCGCAGTTGGTTGATGAGTAACCATTTCCATTTATGCTACAATAGCCATACGTAGGTCAAGTTTGCAAACTTGACCTACACCGCGACAATGAAAACGTCGTTTACACAGTAAATTCTATCGAAAACAGGAATTGATCCGCAGATGACGCAGATTTCGCAGATCAAACCCGCACAAATCCATGAAATCTGTTCATATTGAGGCAAAGCGTTATGGGTACACAAACAATTGCAAGACCAAAACTGGGATCAACGGCCGTAGCTGTCCCACGAAAAAGGCTTATCACCGGCGAAGAATTTTTTCGTATGCCCGACATGGGTTCGGCCGAATTAGTAGCAGGAGAAATAGTGACACAAATGCCTACAGGACACCCTCACGGATTTATCGAAAGCATGATAGCCTTTTTCTTGACCTTATTTATCCGTGAACACAAGTTAGGTCGCGTGTTAACAGGTGAAGTAGGTATCTACACGCAACGTAATCCAGACCACATTCGTGCCGCCGACGTGGCCTTTATCTCCCATGAACGGTTGGCCCAAGCGCAGGAAGAAGGATTTCTGGACGTGGCGCCAGAACTGGTTGTGGAGATCATGTCACCGGCCAACACCTGGACGGAAGCGCAGGAAAAACTGGCTGAGTATTTCGCCATCGACGTAAAAATGGTCTGGATCGTCGATCCGCAGTTGGAACAAGTTCACGTTTACCGTTCGCCAGAGCAGGTTAAGCTGCTGCGTAAAGAAGATGAATTGACCGGCGAAGAGATACTGCCCGGCTTCACCATCCCCCTGACAGACATCTTTGACGCAGAATAAACGGCCGTTCCTCCTCCTCCATGGCTTTACCGGCAGCGCCCAAAGCTGGCGGCCGCTCCTGCCCGCCCTCACCCCCCATTTTCAACCCATCACCCCAGACATTGTGGGACACGGCCGTGCCCCCAGCCCACCAGACCCCGCAGAGTACCAAATGGAGGCCGTCGCCGCCGCCATCATCACCCTGCTCGACCAGCACACCCGCCAACCCGCCCACCTGCTCGGCTACTCCATGGGCGGACGGCTGGCGCTGTACCTCGCCGTCCATTACCCGCAGCGGTTCCGCTCGTTGATTTTGGAGAGTTCTTCACCCGGTTTAAAAACAGAAGCAGAACGGGAAGTACGCCGCCAACGAGACAACGCCCTCGCCGAGCGCATCGAGCGCGAAAGCATAGAAGCATTCGTCAATTTCTGGGAAACGCTGCCGCTGTGGGCCAGCCAGGAACAGTTACCCGCATCAACCCGCGCACGCCTGCGCCAACAGCGGCTGCACAACAACCCGGCCGGGCTGGCAAACAGCCTGCGCGGTATGGGAACCGGCGTCCAGCCATCA
>JAJRYT010000242.1 GCA_024275635.1 Chloroflexota bacterium
GTGATGGAACTGGCGAACGGGGTACGCAACATCATCCCCATGCTGCACCTGACCCGCACCTGGAACGCCATCAGCGCCATCGCCTTCATGCGCCGCGGGCTGGCGCTGGCGCGGGATTATGCTCGCAAACGCACCGCTTTCCGCGCCCCGCTGTCGCAAAAGCCGTTGCATCTGGACACGCTGGCCGATTTGCAGGCAGAATTTGAAGCGGCTTTTCACCTCACCTTTTACCTGACCGAGTTGATCGGCCGGGAGGAGACGGGGCAAATCACGCCGGAACAGCATGACTTGATGCGGCTGCTTACCTCGCTGGCCAAGCTGACGACGGGACGGCAGGGGGTGCAGGTCGCCAGCGAAGTGCTGGAAGCGATTGGCGGCGCCGGTTACGTGGAAGATACCGGCCTGCCGTTGCTGCTGCGCGACAGCCAGGCGCTACCCATCTGGGAAGGAACGACGAATGTGCTGTCGCTGGACGCGCTGCGAGCGGTGGCCAAGGATGAGAGCCTGGAGGCGTTGAAGGAGAAGGTGAATCGGGCGGTGAGTACGGCGCGGGAACCCCGTCTGGTACAGGTGGGGGGGATGGCGCAAACGGCCGTCGCCGCCGCCGAGAGATGGTTCCTACAAGCGATGCAGCAAGGCCAACCGGCTCTGGAAGCGGGCGGCCGCCGCTTCGCCCTGACGCTGGGACGGGCGCTGGCGCTGGCGCTGCTGGTGGAACACGCCCAATGGTCGCTGGCGCATGAGGGAGACGGCCGTGCCCTGGCCGCCGCTCACCGTTTTGCCCAGTCCGGCGTCAACCTCATCGCTGATCTAGATCGGGACGAAGCCGCGGCGCTGGCGAATGACGAACCGCTGCCCGGACGCCGTCCCCGGCAAGACACATGAAAACACACCCCGACGCCCGCCGCTGGAACCATCGCTACACGCAGGGTGGCGACGGCTGGCTGAACGGCCGTCCGCGCCGGTTACTGTTGGATTTTGTCCGCTTACTGCCGGCCTCCGGGCTGGCGCTGGACGCGGCGGCGGGCGTGGCTTTACACGGGCTGTTCCTGGCGGAGCGCGGCCTGCATGTGATTGCACTGGATATTTCCGAGGTGGGCCTGCGGCTGGCGCGGCAAAGGGCGCGGGTAAAAGAGGTGTGGTTGGAAACGGCCGTTCTCGATCTCTCCTCCCCCTGGCTGCCCGCCAACACATTCGACGTCATCGTCAACTTTAGCTTTTTAGAACGGGCCACTTTCCCCGTTTTCCGGCGCGCCCTCAAACCCGGCGGCTTGATTTTCTTTGAGACGTTCCTCAAAACAGATCCAAACGTGGATTATCCCGACCATTACCTGAATCCCGGCGAACTTCGACGCGCCTTCTCAGAATTTGAGATAATCCATCATGCTGTTACAGAAGTAACCGGTGAATGTTCGGCACGGCAAAAAATAACAGAACAGTTGATTGCGCAGAAGCAAAAGTGACAAAAGAGAGAGTACGACTGAATCATGCTGACTGAATCAAACAACCCGTTGGCGACGGCCAGCGCGGCCGTCGCCGGGGTTGCCTGGCTGGTTGGCGGATTGGGCATCTGCGCCTTGCTGTTCCTGTTTGCGCCCGCCTCGTTTTGTACCTGGGTCATCTTCTTTGGCGGCAATGTAGCCGCCGTCATGTTCGGCCACCAGGGGCGCAGTCAGATTCGCGCCAGCGGCGGAGAGCAGTCCGGCGGGCGATTGGCGGCAATTGGGCTGGCGCTGGGCTGGACGGGGATTGCGTTGAACTTGCTGTTCATTTGTCTGGCGGTGGTTTTGGCGGTAACGGCCGTTCTCGTCGGCCCTGAATTTACCAAACTGTTCCCCTGGTTCGGACGCGGATTGCAAGGGTTTTGATCAAATACGCCAGTAAATACCTTTCTCCCGCGCCATCAGCTTTTCTTCGATAAAGTAGCGGCGCAGGGCGGCATAATCAGGATGGTACGCCTTGAGCGCCTCGCTCAACTCCGCCTCGGAATATTGCTTACCCATCTCAAATTTCTCCACCAGCCAGTTAAGGATGACCAGCCGTTTTTTATGGCGGGAGGGAATTTGGGTGATACGGCCGTCTTTCACAAACGTCTTAAGCGCCTTTTGCTCCCACGCATTCCCGGCGCGGTCATCCACCAGCGTCGCCAGATTGTTTTGCGACAAAATATCCTTGCTCATCGTTTCCAACAACTTGTTATTCAACCAATAAATGCGCGTGTTCCCTTCGGCGCGCACTTTGACCAATCCCAACTCCTTCATCATTGCCAGATGGTGCGAAACCGTCGGCTCCCGCACATCCAGAAAATCGGCCAGCTCGCCCACGCTGCGCTCTCCATTCGCCAGCAGCCCCAGAATTTTGAGGCGGCTGTCATTGCCCAATACCTTGAAAAATTGGAGGAGCCGGGCAAAATTTTCCTGTGACATTTGATACCTCCTCTGTTATCATCATTTCGATGTCTTTCTATTTAGAGATTTATCTAAATAGAAGTTTATCGAATTAGATTGATTTGTCAAGGCTGTTTTCCACATAAAGAGACCTGCGCGGTCTTCGGAAACCGCGCAGGTCTAATTCACTATGGTACAATCTGGCAAGCACATGACAACACTCGAACTGACCCTGCAAATCATCACGTTTGGACTGGCGCTCTGGTTGGGACTGTACCTCATCAGGCGCAATCCGGGGAACAACCGCCTCTTGCTGGCCGGGTTAGGGTTGGCTGCCTATGCCGCCGGGCTGGCGCTGGATTTATTGGTTCGATATGCGCCAGAACCGTCATTAGCGGCACGATTATGGGATTGGCAGCGGCCGTTCCTCATCCTCCCCGCCCTCTTCTGGCTGGGCCTGCTCATCTTGCTGGCCCGCGCCGAACGCTCCTGGCATGACCGGCTGCGCCGCCAGCCACGTTCGGCGGGCGTGGTGATTGCGGCCACGATTTTCTTCGGCCTCGGTCTCAGCTTCATCCTGTTCCCGCTGGCCTGGCTGCCGCGGCTGTGGCTGCTGCTGGGGATTGGCGGGGATTTGATTCTGTTGGGAACGGCCGTTGCCGTTTTCGACGCCTTTGATGAAGGGGAAGCGCTCCTGCCCCACTTTTTCCGCTCTTTTGATTATGCGCTGTTAACGGCCGTCCTCTTCGGCGGGCAGGTCGCCCTGGTTATTATCTTCAACACCGGCGTCACCTTTCCCATGCTCCTGCTGCTGCTCACCACCATCGCCGCCGCCATCATCATCCAGGTATTTGCCAGCGCGGCCCAAGCCCTGGCCGACCGTGTCGCGTTCAGCCCTTTCCCACAAATCCAGCAGCAGCGTGCCACGCTGCGGGCGGCTGCCGAAGCGGTACAGCGCGTTGACGACCACCTGAATCTAAACCAGCTTGATGCGGCCGAATTTGCTCGCCTGACACGGCGCGCGCTGAGCCACATGGGCAATCTGCCCCGGCTGGCAGCCAGCCCGCTGACCCGTTTGCCGCTGCTGGAGTCACGCCTGCGGCAGCGGGACGTTACGCCAAATACGCTGTCCCGCGCCGCTGAGTTGAAAGTGATGTTGAGTGAAAGTATTGACCGTCTGAAACCTGATGAGCCGGAAGATTTTGGTGTATCGGATGCGTGGCGGCATTATAACGCGCTTTATTTTCCTTATGTCGTGGGCTTGAAGCCGTACAGTCGCCGCCGGGTTAATAGGGAGGATATGGAAACGGCCGTTCGCCAAGCCCTCCGCTGGTTCCGTGCCGAAATCCCCCAGCGCACCCTCTACAACTGGCAAAACGCCGCTGCCAAACTGGTAGCTCAAGACATCCGGGAACAGTCCCGGCAGCTTACAAAAAAGGTGACAATCTGACCATTTAGGCCATTTCAGGAATTAAATAATCCAAACGTATTGCATACCATGAGGAGACTCTACGGAATACGCATTACCCCATACACCAGACGAAAAAGTCCGCCAACAAATCGCGCCCGCTCCGGCTCTATTTGCTACCGCCCACATTCATCACGCCTTCGTGCGCCAGGTTGATCAGACACTTATCGTCAACTCCGGTTCCGCCGGGCAGTTGTGCTACGGCGATACGCGGGCCAGTTACGCTCAAATTAAATGGCAAGCTGGCTGCTGGCAGGCGCAGATCATTCACTTGCCTTATGACATGGCCCAAACGGATCGGGATTTCCATACGTCCGGCTTTTTGGAGGGGGCTGGTCCGGTAGCCCGTACTATTTATCAGGAATGGCGAACGGGGCGTTCCCTTGTGCCGCGCTGGTTGCGTTTGTACCGGCCTTCTGTGTTGGCCGGCGAGATAGCGTTGGAAACGGCCGTCTCCCAATACCTCTCCCAGATGAACCTCTAATCATCCAAAAACAAGCTTATTTGGTCAAACTGCCAAATTCCCTGCCCCGTTTTTAGTGCATTTCCGCTATCCCTCCCTTATTGAATCCAGGCTGATAAGACGGTATGATCAGATCATGCAAATTAACAGGTTGCTGGACACTGGCGTTTTTTACTTTTTCCAGTGTAGGGCGATTTTGAAAATCGCCTTACGCATTCCAGTGTAGAGCGATTTTCAAAATCGCCCTACGCATTAAGGAGTAACTGATGAGAATCGGTATTTTAACAGGCGGCGGCGATGTCCCCGGCCTGAACCCCTCTATCAAGGCCGTCGTCTACCGGGCAGTTAATGAAGGACATGAAGTGGTTGGTATCCGGCGCGGCTGGGGCGGCTTACTGGAATTTAACCGTGATGATCCGGCAAGCTTTGACGAACATATTTTGCCGTTGGACAAACAGAAAGTGCGCACGGTTGACCGCACCGGCGGCACTTTTCTGCATACCAGCCGCACCCATCCGGGCAAAGTAAGACCCGGCGCCGTGCCCGACTTTTTGCGCGACCCGGAACACCTGGAGGCGGAAGAGCATGACCCACGCCTACGTGATTTCACGCCGCACATCCTCAAGAATTTAGAATATTTAGGTATTGACACGCTCATCCCCATCGGCGGCGATGATACGCTCAGCTATGGCGAACGCTTACACAGCGAAGGGTTCCCGGTCGTGGCGGTTCCCAAGACGATGGATAACGATGTGTATGGGACAGATTATTGTATTGGGTTTAGTACGGCCGTTACCCGCAGCGTCCAGTTCATCAACCAGCTGCGCACCAGCACCGGCTCCCATGAGCGCATTGCCGTGATTGAGCTGTTCGGCCGTAACAGCGGCGAAACCAGCCTCATCAGTTCCTACCTGGCTGGCGTTGACCGCGCCCTCATCTCCGAAGTCCCCTTCGACCCCGAACGTCTGGCCGAATTCGTCTTACAAGACAAAGCCAACAACCCCAGCCACTACGCCATGGTCACCATCAGCGAAGGCGCGCACATGATCGGGGAAAAAGTTGTTGAATTTGGCGAAACCGACGCCTACGGCCATCGCAAACTAGGCGGCATCGGCGAAATTACCAGCGAAGCCATTAAACAACTAACCGGCCACAGCATCATCAACCAGCGGTTGGGCTACCTGATGCGCTCCGGCGCGCCCGACGCCCTCGACCTCATGGTCGCCGTTAATTTTGCCAACATGGCGATGGATTTGATCACCTCCGGGGCCAGCGGGCGCATGGTGGCCCTGCGTGATGGAAGCTATACACACATCCCCATGAGCGCCGTTACCAGCGGCGTCAAACGGGTAGACGTTGACGAACTCTACGACAAAGCGCAGTATCTCCCCAAAGTACGGCACGTTCTGGGCAAACCGATGTTCCTATATTAAAAGCGAGCGGTAAGAGCTAACTTCTTAGTTACACTTCATCTCCCAAACACGTTCCCACATGACGCGCTGTTTGCACCCAGGGGTGATCTATGGGGACGGATTTACGTTTGCCCACCACCTGCTCTAACGGTACTGGCTCGGCTTTCTCGCCGCGCGCGGCCACCATCACGCCATAAACACCGGCCTGAATCAGCTCGGCGCAGGCGGCGCCCAGCCGCGTGGCCAGCAGCCGGTCAACCGCCGACGGCGTGCCGCCACGCTGAACATACCCCAGAATCGTTACTCGTGACTCCAACCCGGTTAATATCTCTAACTGGCGGGAAAGCTCCCAGGTGCTGCGGGCCTGTTCAACTTCCATCGCTTTCAATTTGGACTTAACCTGATTCTTCTCATCATCATTGGCGGCTGTTTCTTTGTTCTCCCTAAGCGTTTGAATCGCTGTCGAAACATCCTGCGACATGGCGCCTTCAGACACAGCGACAATGCTAAAACGATGACCGCTCCGGCTGCGGCGGCGGATTGCCGCGGCCACACTCTCAATATCGTAGGGGATTTCAGGAATTAAAATAACATCGGCGCCGCCAGCAATGCCTGCCCCCAGCGCCAGCCAGCCGGTATTGTGCCCCATGATTTCCACTACAATGATGCGGTGATGGCTGTGAGCGGTGCTGTGCAGCCGGTCAATCGCTTCGGTGGCAATGCCCAGGGCGGTATCAAAGCCAAATGTCGCATCGGTCATAGCCACATCATTGTCAATCGTTTTGGGCAAGGTGATGATGTTCATCCCTTTTTGCAGCAGGCGGTAAGCATTTTTTTGCGTCCCGCCGCCGCCCAGACAGACTAATGCATCCAGATGGTGGCGTTGGTAGGTATCCATCATCACGTCGGTCATATCCATTACTTTGCCGCCAATGGACATGCGATGCGGTTTGTCGCGGCTAGTTCCCAAAATAGTGCCGCCAACGGTGAGAATGCCGGATAATGTTTCGCCGTCTAACCGGTATGTTCGGTCATTCATCAAACCGCGGAAGCCATCACGAAACCCAATGACTCGCATGTCCATACCCAAGGCCGCTTTACCGACACCCCGGATAGCGGCATTCAAGCCTGGGCTGTCACCGCCTGCGGTTAATATGCCAATATATTTAGTCATACCTGTCTCCTAATCTCTCAATCTCCTACGCCCCGGCGGCGCTTATATCCCCTCGCGTTCGTGCCACAACTGCAACAGGTTGGCCTCGCGCTCAGGAGTTAATCCGCCGCGCCATTCGTAATTGGCGGGGCGGGTGTTTAGCCAGGCCAGGGTATCGCGGATGGTGTCGGTTAACGGCCGTATCTCCAACCCCGCGCCATTCGCCCGGGCACAGTTCACCGTGCCAAACCCGGCATACTCGGCCGGAACCCACAGCGGCATTTCCATATAAGGGACCTCATTCTTGAGCAAAAATTCCTCGCTGACCCAGGTAAAGGCTGCCTGGCTCTGGCTGACCTGCTGGCAGCTTGCCAAAACCTCTTGCATGGCCAACCGGCGCTGCGGCCCGGTGACGTTGTACGGCCCGGTCAGCCGCCGCTCGGTGGCGCGGATTATCCATGCCGCAATATCGCGCACATCAATAAACTGTACCGGCTGTTCGGGATCGCCAGGCGCCAGTATTGCGCCGCCTTTGGCGACGCGGTACGGCCAATAAGTGAACCGGTCAGTCGGGTCGTGCGGCCCAACGATCAGGCCCGATCGGACATGCAGCGCGCGCCCGTCCATCGCCGCATCTACCGCCTGTTCACACAACGCTTTGAGCGGTCCGTAAGTTTCGCCGGTAATCTCCTCCACCGCCTCATCCTCAATCGAATCCAGAAGCGACTGCTCATCAAGGCCGATAGTCGCATGGTCGGCGTAGACGGAGATGGTAGAGATGAAGGTGTAATGCGCAACCGATTCGGCCAGCAGTTCGGCCGAGGCGCGAGCGAGGCGGGGGACGTAGCCGCAGGTGTCTATGACGGCATCCCAACGCCGCCCAATCAACGGCGATAAACCGCCGTCTCTGTCACCTTGCAGGCGCTCTAAATCTGGAAACAGGTCAGGGCCGCTTTGCCCCCGGTTGAACAGGGTAACATCGTGCCCGCCGACCAACGCCGCTTCAACAATGGCGCGTCCCAGAAATCGTGTGCCGCCCAGAATCAGTAGGTTCATGTTTTGCCTCTCCTGAAAATAGCGGAATTTTCATGCCTTTTGGTGTGCGGAACGCTCATGAAAACTCCTCACAGGTTAGCATAGCCAATGACGCGGAAGTTGTCTAGCATGGGTAAGCTGTTTGTGGGTAAAATAACGGCCGTATTCAAGCGGCAACGTTGCAGAGCCAGCGGGCATGACCCGCTGGCTGTCTCTTTTTATGTAAAAATAGGAGTTTCTCATGAAAGTAAATGTGGCACAGGGCAATATTCAAGATCAAACGGCCGATACCCTCATTGTAAACCTGTTTGAAGGAGTCACAACGCCCGGCGGCGCAACCGGCGCGGTGGACAAAGCGCTGGGCGGGGCGATCAGCAACCTCATCGCCAATGGCGACATCAGCGGCAAAGCGGGGGAAGTGGGCGTGCTGTATCCGCGCGGCGCTATAGCGGCCAAACGGGTGCTGGTGGCCGGGCTGGGCAAGCGGGAGGAGTTTGACCTGGAAAGGGTGCGCCGGGCGGCGGCGGCGGCCATCAAACGCGCCCGCGATTTGAATGGCAAACAGGCGGCGACGATTGTGCATGGAGCCGGTATTGGCGGATTGGATACGGCCGAATCGGCGCAGGCCACTGTCGAGGGTTCGCTGCTGGCGTCGTACCGGTTTGACGCGCCGAAGAAGCAGGAACCACAAAATGAGATTGATGCGTTGACTGTGGTGGAGTTTGATGCGGGCAAGGTGGGGGAAATTGAGCGCGGGGCGGCAACGGCCGTTGCTATCGCCGCCGGCGCTTATCTGGCCCGTGACTTGGTCAACATGCCCCCCAACATCGCCACCCCCACCCGGTTAGCCCAGGCCGCCGAAGAAATTGCCCAAACTTACAACATGAAATTGACCATTGGCGGGCGCAAATGGGCCGGGAAACGAAACATGGGCGCGTTTCTGGCCGTCGCCAAAGTGGCCGGCGAGCCGCCTAAATTCATCGTGCTGGAACATAACGGCGAGCGTAACGACCTGGACGCCATCGTCCTGGTGGGCAAGGGGATCACGTTTGACACCGGCGGTATCTCCCTCAAGCCGGTGCAGGGCATGGGCAAGATGAAATCGGACATGGGCGGCGCGGCGGCCGTTTTGGGGACGATGAAGGCCGTTGGCGAACTCAATTTACCCCTGCGCGTCATCGGCATTACCCCTTGCACCGAGAATATGCCAGACGCCAACGCTTACCGTCCGGCGGATGTGATTACGGCCAGCAACGGCAAGACGATTGAAATCATCAGCACTGACGCCGAGGGGCGCATGGTGTTGGCCGATGGTCTGGTTTATGCCGGGCAGTACCAACCCAAAGCGGTCATTGACCTGGCGACGTTGACCGGAGCCTGTGTCATCGCGCTGGGGGGGCAGGCGGCGGGGCTGTTCAGCACGAATGAGGCTTTGCGGGAGAAGATGGTGGCGGCGGGAACGGCCGTTCACGAGCGTGTCTGGCCTTTACCCCTATGGGATGATTATTTCAAAGCGATCAAATCGGATGTAGCCGACATGAAAAACGGCGGCGGACGGTATGGCGGTGTGGGCACATCGGCTATTTTCCTCAAGCAGTTTACCGGTTACCCCTGGATGCACCTGGATATTGCCGGCATGGCGTTGAGCGAGAAGGACGCTGCCTATATTCCCGCCGGAGGAACTGGGTTTGGTGTGCGGTTGTTGGTGGAATTTTTGCGGGGGTGGTAACGGCCGTCCCTCCTCCTCCTTACAGTTACAAATCAATCAGGCGAGTCAATGACTCGCCTTTTTGTTTGCCCAAATTTTTTCTTGCGCCTTCCCCTATTCCTCTCTAAACTAGATAAAACATTATTCCCACTTATTTTTTTATTCAACACAGCGAGCAAAGCGGCAAAGCAATAAATATTCAACCTTGCGACTCTATCACTTTGCAACTTTTATTTGGAGGTAACTCATGGCTGTATCCCCCCCGCTAACGCTTGGCGTCGAAGAAGAATATCAAATCATCGACCCCGAATCCCGCAATCTTCATTCTTATATCACTAAATTGCTTTCTCAAGATGAAAAACGAGACGACAGGCTTGATTTGAAACCAGAATTTATGCAGTCTCAGGTGGAGGTCGGCAGCCATATTTGCGCCAACATCAAGCAAGTCCGGCAGGAAGTCGTTCGCTTACGTCGGGCCGTTTGCCAGATGGCAGACGCGAATAATTTAGCCATTGTGGCCGCCTCCACACACCCCTTTGCCCGGTGGGACGAGCAATCCATCACAGAGGGTATTCGCTATAAGGAATTGCTGGACGATATGCAAGGGGTCGCCCGACGGTTATTGATTTTTGGGATGCACGTTCATATTGGCTTTGTAGAGCCGGGCAAGAAACCTGACCTCAACACCCTGAATTTGATCATAGATATTATGAATCAGGCTCGCTACTTTATCCCCCACATTCTAGCGCTTTCTACCAGCTCGCCGTTTTGGCACGGCCGTAACACCGGCCTGAAATCGTACCGCAGCGTCGTTTTTGAGTCCATGCCGCGCACTGGCATCCCCCACTCCTTTGTATCCTGGGGCGAATACAAACGGTATGAAACAACTATGGCTAAAGTCGGCGCATTTGGCAAGGGGGACACGAGAGCCAAAATCTGGTGGGACATACGGCCGCATCCCCTTTTCCACACGTTGGAATTTCGTATCTCTGACTTGTGTACGACTGTGGATGAGGCCGTCTGCATTGCCGCCACCTTCCAGGCGATTTGTGCCAGACTACTTAAGCTGCGGCAAAATAACATGTCCTGGCGGCGCTACCGGCACATCCACATCTCCGAAAACAAGTGGCGGGCCGTACGCTACGGTATTCATGGACAACTCATTGATTTTGGCAAAGGGGAAGAAGTGCCCTTCCATTTTTTGATGGAAGAATTACTGGAACTACTGGATCCGGTTCTGGATGAATTAGACAGCCGCAAAGAAGTGGAGTATATCCGCACTATCATGAAAAACGGAACCAGCGCCGACCGCCAACTGGCCGTTTACCGGCAGCATGGCGGCGATGCTAACCGCGAGAAAGCGCTCAAGGCAGTAGTAGATCATTTAATTGCGGAGACAAAACGGGACGTATATTAGAATTAAGTAGCAAGCGACCCTCCCGGAAGTTAGTCGTGAACCTTCGGGAGGATACCTTGGAGTTACGTCGGCAAAATGTAAAACAAGACGGCGAAAAAATGAAAAATGCTGCCGCCTAGCACAAATAAGTGCCAGATGGCATGGTTGAAGGGCAGTTTTTCCCAGGCGTAGAAGATGACGCCGGCCGTATAAGTGACTCCGCCGGCAATCAACAAGGCCACCCCGCCAGGCGGGACGCGAACCAGCATCTCCTTGAAAGCGATGACAGCCAGCCAGCCCATGAGGACATAAGCGGCCGTTGCCAACACTTCATAACGGCCGATAAAAAACACCTTGAACGCCACCCCGATTAAGGCCAGACCCCACACGACTCCAAACAACGACCATCCCCAGACTCCGCGCATACTCACCAACAAAAATGGGGTGTACGACCCGGCGATAAGCAAATAGATGGAGGCGTGGTCTAAAACCCGAAAAACGCTTTTGACGCGCGGATTTTGAAAGCTGTGGTAGAGGGTGGAAGCCAGATACAAAATGACCAATGAACTGCCGTAAATACTAAAGCTGACGACGCGCCAGACATCGCCATAGATGGCGGCTAAAACCACAAGCAGGGTTAATCCGGCCACACTCAGAGCCGCGCCAATGCCGTGGGTCACACTGTTGGCAATTTCTTCTCCCAGGGAATAGTATCCGGCAAGTGGGGTATGATACTCCTTTTGAGACATGATCTAACTCCTATCGCACCAAGGCGCCTTATAACGCATCGCGTTAGGACAGGATAACATGCCCGCCTTGTTCAGACAATGTTCTTGGGGCATCAATTAATGATCTAATAAGAATTGGGGCGCTACCAGGCGCGGTATTTGAACAGGCCGCCAACCACTGTGCCAGCCACTTCCATATCCAGCAGTTCGTCAGGTGGGATGGTGAAGATGTCACGGGGAAAGATGGTGAAATCGGCCAGTTTGCCAGGGGTGATGGAACCTTGCCGCGTTTCCTGCCCGGCGGCGTAAGCAGCGCCCAGGGTGAAGGCGTGGACGGCTTCGCGCATGGTCAGTTTTTGTTCGGGGTGCCAGCCGTCGGGACCGGGAAAGGCATTCAGTCGGCGGCGGGTGACGGCCGCATGTAGTCCCGGCAAGGGCGCAATGCTTTCAATGGGCGCGTCGGAACCGAAGGCAAGGACGGCGCCGCTGTCCAGCATGGTGCGCCAGGCGTAGCTGTAGGGTGTGCGCTTGCCCCAATAGCGAACGGCCGTTTCCATGTCCGTGATGGCGTGCGTGGGCTGCATGGAGGCGATAACGTTGAGTCGGGCCAGCCGGTTCAGGTCGCTGGGGTGGAGGATTTGGGCATGTTCGATTCTGTGCCGGAGATTGATGATTGATGATTGATGATTAAACTCGCCCGGAGCGTGCCAATCTTCAATCTTTAATCTTTTCGCTTCTTCCCGACGAAGGGCTTCGTACACATCCAGCACATCATGGTTGGCGCGGTCGCCGATGGCGTGGACGGTGACGCTGAGGCCGTTGGCGCTGGCGGCGCTGGCCTTTTCCAGCATCTCTTCTTTGTCTGTAACCATGATGCCGGTGTTGTCCGGTTCGCCTTCGTAGGGGGCGAGCATGGCGGCGGTGCGTGGGCCGAGGGCGCCGTCGGCGAAGATTTTGACGCCGCCGATGCGCAGCCAATCATCGCCAAAGCCGGAGCGTAGGCCCACGCCGATGGCGTGCTCCAGCCGATAGACGGGGATATTTTTGACGACGCGCAGGCCCAGTTCGCCGTTTTCGCGCAGGATTTGGAGGGCGCGAAAGCTGGTACGGCCGTCAAAATCATGCAGTCCCGTTAATCCCGCCTGCCAGCACAGTTCCTGTGCCTGCCGCATGGCGGGTACGAGTTCAGCCGTCGTTGTTTGGGGGATGTGGTCGGTAATGAGAGTCATGGCGTCTTCAAACAAAATGCCAGTGGGACGGCCGTTTTCATCGCGTTGAATCTGGCCGCCGGGCGGATCAGGGGTGTGGCTGCCAATGCCAGCGATGCGCAGCGCGCGGCTGTTAGCCCAGGCGGCATGGCCGCTTTTGTGCTTGAAAAATACCGGGATGTGTGGCAAGACTTTGTCCAGATCGGCAGATGTTGGGAAAGTGCGGCCGGGCCATTTGTCTTGCAACCAGCCGCGCCCTTGTAACCAGTGATCAGAATTAGTTTTGCGCCCGTCCGGTAAGGAAGCCAGCCGTTTTTGAATCTCTTCGATGCTCAGTCCGACCAGGTTGATTCTTTGCAGTTGGAGGGCAACCCCCTGGAAGTGAACATGGGCGTCAACCAAACCAGGGGTGACAGTACGGCCGTTCAAATCCACCCATTCCCCATCTGCTCCCAGGAGGGATTTCATGTCGTCATCACTGCCAATGGCAAGGATTTTGTCACCCCAGACAGCTACGGCCGTTACAAAGGGTTTAGCGGGATCGAGAGTGTAGAAACGGCCGTTAGTCAAAACAAGTGTGGCAAGCATAAGGATTTCCCTGGCAATAAAAACACACCGCTTCGGAGTGGCTAAAATTTGAATCTACGGCAACGAATCATTTATAAGCGACAACGCCAAAGGACTGAGGGTTGGGCTTTACACGGCGGAAACCGGCTTCCTGTAATCGGCGAACAACGCCGCGGGTCACGCCGGCGCCTGATTTGCTTTTGGGGTTGCCGATGTAGTGAAACAAGCGGCCTTTGGGCGTTAGAATACGGTACAGTTGTTCATAAAATTCGGCGGCGTACAGATGGCCGGCCAGGCTGAACATGGGCGGGTCGTGGAGGATGCGGGTGAAACGGCCGTCTTCAAACGCCTCCGCCACATCATAGGCGTCGCCGATGAGGCGGGTGATTTGGGGATTATCGAACAAACCCTGCGACCAGGGGTTGCGGCGGCAAATTTCGGTCACAGTCGGGTCCAGTTCGATGGTGATGACGTGATCGGCCGTTTTAGCCGCCTCTATCGCTGTGTAGCCCAACCCCATCGTCGTGTCCAACACTTCCCCGGCGATGGGCGCGGCGGCTTTGATTTTGCTCAAGGTGTCGCGGTGGGGGTTTGTGCCTTTGATGCGGTGCATGGGGATGCCGGAAATGAGCATCGTTGGCGCGCTGGCCGTCGGCATGAGGCTGTAGAAACGATTTAACGGCTCGGAAAATAATTGGATTTTTTCGATGGCGCTGTCGGCAATGAGGTAGCAAGCCAGTTCGTTGGCGGTGATTTCTTCGATCTGTTCCCAGGCCAGGGTTTGGCCGTCGGGGAGGAGGATGTGGGTGGGGGCGAGGGAAACGGCCGTTTCCGTCAATCCCAAATCAAGCGAAACAACGGCCGTTTCCGCACTCTGGCGGCGCGCTTGTAGAACAACTTCGGCTTGAAAACAGGATAACACGTTCATATCGCGTATCTTGGATGGGGTTACGGCCGTAGTCAAATTCATTCAAAATTTGCGTCGCCTGGGCCGGTTTTTCCTGAATAAGTAAAATCGTAACATCTCCGGGGTAAAGACCGGCAAGGTTTCCATCAGACGTGAATTCCAACTAGACAATGCACTAAACCCTCGCAGGTCTCCCCTGAATATTGAGAAGATACGTAAAATCCATGATTGGAATTGCTGGATATTGTACCCAGACTTTGACAAAGCGTACACAAACCTGATAGAATGTCTTACATTATAGGAAAAAGTAAGAAATCAGAGACTTGGCAGGTTTTCCACAAAGTTTAGCAAGCGTAATCATTCGCACACGACAGAGCATGAATGCATATGGTCTGGCAAAAACCTGCCAGGTCACAGGCGAGGCCCATGATGCAGGTAAAACTATCCTCAAAAGGTCAATTAGTCATTCCCCAAAAAATCCGGCGAGCGCTGGATTTGAAACCGGGCACAGAATTTAATATCGAACTGGCAGGCAGGCAAATCATTTTGCAGCCAGTCATTGACAAACAAGCCGCTCTGGAAGCAATTGACGCCTTGTATGGCATGTTTCCCGGTTCCGATTTACTAGATGCCTTAGAAGCCGAGCATCGTTGGGAAATTGAAAGAGATATAAAGCGTGAACAGTCGTTACCTTCTTGATAGTTGGGCATTTCTGGCCCTGGTTAATCGTGAAGAACCGGCCGCAAGCCGCGTAAGAACGCTATTAAAAGCCGCTACAAAAGGGGATACTGCGTTTTTTATGTCGCTAATCAATTTGGGAGAGGTTTATTATGCCACTGGTCGTAGACACGGCCGGCCGGCGGCCGACACTGTTCTGAACTACATTAAAGAACTGCCCATCAATTTGCATCCCGTTGATAGACGCCATGTACTTGCTGCCGCGCGTTACAAAATGAACCACGCCATCGCCTACGCCGATGCCTTTGCCGCCGCCGCGGCAGCAGAATTAGACGCCGTGCTGCTCACCGGCGACCCGGAACTGTTCGCTCTCGAAGGAAAAATACAAATAGAACGGCTCCATCGCTCCACTAAACACAATTCGTAGCCAGCCGCCAATTCCTGACAACCAGCGCCCGTTCACTCTTCGCCGACGATGGTTTCGTAGATGGATTGCAACTCCTCGTCGGAGTAAAAGTGAATGACGACCTTGCCCCCGTTTTCCCCTTTTTGAATATTGACATGCGTTCCCAACGACTGCTCAAACCGGGTTTGGAGGGCTAATAGTTCGGCCGACAGCTTTTTCCTGGGTTTGGGTTTGGGTACTTCGGCCGTCACCAGCTTTTTGACCAGGCTTTCCGTCTGTCGCACGCTGAGGTTGAGACGGATGATCTGGTTCATGGCTCTGGTTTGGGCCTCTGGCGTGGACAGGGGGAGAAGGGCACGGGCGTGGGCGCCGGAAATACGGCCGTCTATCACTGCTTGTTGAATATTTTGGGGCAAATTAACCAGCCGCACCAGGTTCGCCACCGTTGACCGCCCCTTCCCCACGCGCTGAGCCACATTTTCCTGCGTCAAACCAAACTCATCGATCAACTGCTGGTACGCATACGCCTCTTCCAACGGATTCAGGTCGGCGCGTTGAATATTCTCGATAATCGCTAATTCCAGCATCGCCTGGGGCGTGGCTTCTTTGACCACAACCGGCAGTTCCCGCAGTCCGGCCAATTGGGCTGCCCGCCAGCGCCGTTCGCCGGCAATCAGCGTGTAATCGGCGCCAGTTTGAGTGACGATGAGGGGCTGGATGAGGCCATGTTCTTTGATGGACGCGGCCAGTTCGGCCAGTTTCTCCTCATCCATCATGCTGCGCGGCTGGTGCGGGTTAGGCGTGATGCGCGCCAAGGGGATGATTTGTAAACCGGTTTCGCTGTCCGGCAGTTCGCTGCCCGGAATGAGGGCATTTAGCCCGCGCCCTAGACCTCGTTTTTTACTCATGGATCGCTTCCTTTGCCTGGTCGCCTTTGACGAGTTCGGCCGTCAGCAGCTTATAGGCAATGGCTCCCGGCGAATGGGGCGCGTACAGGTGAATGGGCTGACCAAAACTGGGCGCTTCGCTCAGGCGCACATTGCGCGGCACGATGGTGCGAAATACTTTGTCGGGAAAATGTCGGCGAACTTCCTCAACGACCTGGCGGCTGAGATTGGTACGGCCGTCGTACATGGTCATCATCAAGCCGCGCACATGCAGCTTGGGGTTCAGGTATCTCTGCACCAGTTCGATGGTTTGGTTGAGCTGGGTCAAGCCTTCCAACGCCAGGTATTCGCATTGGACAGGGATGATGATGCCGTCGCGGGCGGCGGTGAGGGCGTTGACGGTGAGCAGGCTGAGGCTGGGGGGACAGTCAATGAGGATGTAATCGTAACGGCCGTTTACCCCCTCCAATATCTGCTGTAACCGGTATTCCCGGCCAATCACATTGACCAGTTCCACCTCCGCTCCCGCCAACTCTGGATGGGAGGGCAGCACATCCAACTTCAGCGTTTCATGATGGAGCAGCACATCGGCCACGGCCGTCTGCTGCAACAGCAAATCATACGTGGACATTTTTATCTGGTACTTGTCATAACCTAGGCCAGAAGTAGCGTTGGCCTGGGGATCCATATCCACCAACAAGGTACGGCGGCCGCTGCTGGCCAGGAATCCACATAAATTAATGACGCTCGTGGTTTTACCCACGCCGCCTTTTTGGTTAGCAACCGCGTAAATTTTTGTCATACTTGCCACTTTGCCACTTGCTTAATCTTCGCCTCAAGCCCAGTCTGAGTCACTGATTGGGCGGCAAATTCATTGGCATAACGGGCCGCCTCCCAGGGATTACCGCCCGTTTGATGCAGACGAACAAGAAAAGCGGCGGCAAAAACATCACCAGCGCCGGTTGGTTCCATTTCTTTGACCTTTGGAGCCGTTATCTGACGGATTTCATCGCCAAAAAAGACGGTACAGCCTCGTTTTCCCTGTGTTAAAATCAGCAGCCGCGACCACTGTCGAAATTGGTCGAGCATCGCTTTGTTGGGTAAATCCTCTTCACTCAAAATAACAGCCGCCGCCAATGGCAGAACGCTCTCTGCTTCCGCCCATTCCTGGGCATAAACACGGCCGTTTTCATCCCAGCGCCGTAACCAGCCCTGCGGCGTCATGCCCATCAGGCTGTTGCTAAAAGCATGGGCCAAGTCTGGGTCAACCTCATTCGTCAAAGGGGCTAAATGAACAATGGGAACACGCAGCCAGTATGAAGGAACATCGGCCGCGGTTAAGGGTTGGGCAACCGCATGTAACATTTGTACCCGGCCCTCTGGCGTGTAAATATTTTCAAAGGTTGATGTGGCTGAGGCCGGTTTTCGGTGGACGGTTATTCCGGTCAGGGCCTGGCTTAAATCGTAATCCGGGGCAGCGCTGGTGAGAACGGCCGTTCGGCAGCCCAGAGCTTGTGCCGTGCGGCCAGAAAATGAAACTGTCCCACCCACCTGTGAACCGGATGGCGTTAAGTCGCATGTGACGTGTCCAATAACGAGGTAATCTAATTGCTCCATGAAGGCCAAATTCTAGCATAGCATCCGGTAATGGGCGAGGGTGTGTAAAGGGTTTTGCAGCGGGGATTGAGGGATTGGGGGATTGAGCAGAAACTCTCTTCATCCCCCCAAGCCCTGCCATTCCCCTACGAAAGTCTTATTGCCTGGTTGAAGAATCCCCGCTAAGATTTGAGGAAGATGCGTAAGAAATTTTGGCGTCAACGGCCGTTACTTACCTTGTCACAGATTGTTATTCTATTGGCAATCATCTTTGCCCTGTTCGTTGCCCTTGACTTAAATCGGCGGGCGCGCGCCGGGCAATTAGTGGGTGTGGGTGAAGAAGCGCTGCAGCGGGAAGTCATGATGGAAACGACGCGACAGGTTGAGTTACAAGCCACATTAGATTACGTCCAAAGCGATGACTACGTGGCCGCTTATGCGCGTGACGAAGGCGGACAGCTCCTTCCCGGTGAAGTTCGCGTTGTCCCCCTCCCCATTGAGTCAGCGTCAGAGCCATCTGCATCCCCGGTCATTACACCGGACCCGGCGTTCAACGCCCGATCCTGGCAAGCCTGGTGGCAGTTGTTGACTGATGCGCCACAACCCGCTCAACAATGAGATAACAAGCTCCCAAATACCAATCAATTCGTATGAATGTAAATAGTTCCACATCCATAATCGAATCTCCCCAAATCCTTAATTACCTGGCTGACGGCATCATATTCAGCAATCATGATGGTATCATTACCTATGCAAATCAAGCGGCCAGTCAAATGGTTGGAGCGCCGCCCGATGCTATGTTGGGGCGTCCTATCACCGATATTTTAACGCGCCTACCACTTTTAGCGGCGGCTGGTAATGGCACAAAAGCCAGCCAATTTGAATTAAACGGCCGTCACGTAAAAGGCAAAGCCACCACTATCTACAACCCGGAAAACCAGGCGCAGGGTATTCTTACCACCTTGCAAGACATCACTTCTGAATATGAAGCGGAACAAGCAAAAAAGCATTTCCTCCAAAATATTTCTCACGAACTACGCACCCCGCTTACCGCTATTAAAGGGTATATTGAATTATTAGCTGCTGGTACCGGCGGTTCGTTAAACGAAAATCAAAAAATGTTTACAACCACCATCCAGCGTAATGTCAACCGGATGGTACAGTTGACCAACAGCCTGATTTTTGCCTCTTCCATAAAAAGCGGACGCCTGGAGCATATCTCCGGACATACAGATTTGTCACAACTTATCCCTCAAATAAGCCGCGAACTCCAACCTAAAGCCGCTGAAGATGGGCAACAAATCATCCTTGAAATAGATAAAAATCTCCAGCCGCTCCAGATTGACCCGATTCATATGGCAACGATTCTGGAGGAACTACTCACTAATAGCATCAAGTTCAATAGGTCAGGCGGCAAAGTGCGGGTAACGGCCGTTCCGGAAACAGGCAACGGCAATCAACAAACCTTTGTCATTGTCAGCATCAGCGATGAGGGGATTGGTATTGCCCCATCCGACCAGGCATACATCTTTGAGGAGTTCTACCGGGCGGATAACCAAAGCGATACTCAAATTCGCGCTGGCGGCATTGGGATGGGGTTATCCATTGTACGGGCATTAGTAGAAGCATATAACGGTCGTATCTGGTTCAAAAGCGCCCCTAACCAGGGGAGCACTTTCACCTTCATCATCCCCAACCAGCCGCCCGATCACCCTCCCACACCATAAAAACGTTTGCTATTCAACTTGACATATGTTACCATATGCACGAGTAAGAGGTTTACATATTGTGTTGGGAAATCCTAAAGATTCTGAATGTTACACCTACTAATTTCGTGCCCTCGACCTCTGTGGCGTACTTTATTCCTATGACTGATACAAACCTGGCAGCAAAATCTAACAAGGGGATAGAACGATGAATCGTCGTACAATCCTTATCCTAATCTTAGCAGTTAGTTTCGTAGCCCTGGGGGCCGTCGGCATCATCTACCTCAGGCAGCAAAACCAGCCGGCACAAACCGCCAATACAGAAGGCGTCCCTTCGGTCGAAAATAGCACACCGGGAGCAGAGGCGTCAACAGACTTAGATTTAGAGCCAGCTACACCACTACCGCCGATGGTTGAAGTCGTTGTTTCTCTGCAAACCGTCCCCCGCGGCTGGCGCATGACAGAAAACGAACTCACAACCGACATGCGTGTGGCCGACGAGGTTGGCAGTAACGTCCTCACTAACATCACAGATACCATCGGCTTATACGCGCGCACCGACATTTTCCAGGGGCAAACACTTACAAAAGATGATCTCATCAGTGACATCACCCTGGTAGGCGATCAAGAATTTGGACCGTCTTCACTCATTCCACCGGGGTTTATTGCCGCCGCCATTCCCATGGATCGACTTTCCGGCGTTGCTTATGCCCTCAACGAAGGTGATTACATTGACATCATGATGACCTTCTCCTTTTATCAAATTGATGAGCAGTTCCAAACTTATTTGGAAAATGCGGCTGTCTTTTTCCTGAACGAAGCCGTACAGGCTGCCGGAGAGGAGGGGACTGGTGAAGGAAGTACGGATATTGCTACCAATATTTTTGTTTTGTGGCCTTACGGCCGTTTTGAAGAACTACCAACTGGCGACACAGTCCACGTACACGGATCAGAGCTACAACGCCCGGTTCCCATCTCCATGATATTACAAAATGCCAGAGTCATCCAAGTGGGTAACTGGACCCCGCCTGACCCTGTTACACCGGCCACTCCCACACCAGAACCCATCGCCGAAGATCAACCCACACCACCCCCAGCTCCTGGTGGGCCTATTTCCCCAACAGCCACGCCGTACCCCGACGTAATTCTCCTGGCGCTCACACCACAACAGCAACTATTCCTGAAATACGCCATTGAATCCCAGGCCAATATAGACCTCGCTCTCCGCCGCGCCAATGATAACCAACTCTACACTGTCGAAAATGTTGACGTCAATTTCCTATTAGAACGATTTAATATTGAAGTGCCCCCTGGCTTCAATTATTCCGTGGACAGCCCTGTTTCTGCCGCTACCCCAACGCCAAATGCTGCTCCAGCAGAAGATACAGGAGCAAATCCAAATAATAGTTAATAAAGGAAAAGGGCAACTCCCAGACCTGCGCGGTTTCGAACTGACAGCCGACATAGAAACAGCCTGTTAAAACCAGGTGGGTCTCGATAGAAGTAGTTACGTAAAAGGTATACATTATGCGTCCACGAACTTTTATTCTGCTAATCCTGGTATTGATAGTTGGCGCCGCAGCTGTCGTTCTTTTCATCGCCAATAAATCGGGTGGCACTGGCCTGGTCGGAGGTCTCGATGGGACAATAACAGACACATCTTCTGGCGGGATAAACGATCCGGGAGAACCCAATATTCCGCTCCCCACCGCAACGCCGGCGCTACAACTTGAATCTGTTGTCATTACCAAAGTGGATTTACCCATAGGCGCCCGCATTACTCGTGATCTGCTCGACACTGAAGAGCGTCCTAACACAAATATTGCCTTACAAGGCAATTACACATTCGCCGAAATTGACGATGTTGTCGGTCAAATTGCACGGGTTGACATTGCTAAAGGCCAGGCAGTTCTAAGTCCTATGTTGGCTGTTAACGCCAGTGATTTAGCATCATTCGGCTCCGATCTGGCCCTTTTAATTGATCAAAATGACGTTGCTGTGGCTTTCCCCATCAACCAATTATCCGGTCTGGCTTTTGCGATGCGTCCTGGAGATTTGGTAGATGTTTTAATGACCTTGCGAGTCGTGGCGATTGATCCTGAATTTAGGACAGCCTTACCTAATCTCATCCAATACGTCATCGAACCAGATCTACGTCAGGGTGGACAATTCTTGCTGGATTCCATAACGCCGCAAGGGCGATTGGAGTTCATTGAGGCAATTGGACAAGTTGCCGAAATTGTACCCAGCGCACTGGCCTTGCCGGGCCAAGACTTTGCCGCCGGTTCGCCAATCCCCAAACGGGTTACCCAAATGACCATTCAACAAGCAGAAGTGCTTTGGGTCGGTTCCTGGAAAAACCAGGATGAATTAGCCCAGGCTAACAAAGCAGAAGAGGAAGTGATTCCGGCCGATGCTGTTCTTTCTGGGGAGGAACAGGTTCCCGCAGGTGAACCTGAAGCAGAGATGTGCATTCAGGCTCAAACAGGCAATTTAATACCCTGCCCAATTATACGGGCTAAGAAGAGCATACCAGATGTGGTCATTTTAGGGATGTCTTCTCAGGACGCATTGGCCCTGAAATATGCTCTGGAACGAGGCATTGATATTGATTTAGCTTTACGGTCACAAGGTGATCTGGATACATTTATCACAGCAAGTGTGGCGCTTCCACAGATTGTCGAACAGGGCGGCTTGAATGTTCCTCCTCCGGCAGATTTCGACCTGCATCCAAGACCGGAAGAGGTTCCTGTACCGTTCTTACCGGCTAAGCCGCCTGAAGATTAATGGTTTTGATATAGTATAATCTATAGTCCCTGGCTATTGGCTGGGGATTTTTTGTTTCATTTGATTTGGAGGAGATGTTGACAGCCAATATTCCTCATAATTATGATCCCTCTCGCTATGATCGTCCCTCGGTCACGGTGGACGTTGTCATTTTCTCGTTGATTGGGAATGATTTACAAGTTTTATTGATCAAGCGTAAATTTGCCCCCTATGCTGATATGTGGGCGATTCCAGGCGGATTTGTGCATATTGATGAATCGCTGGAAGATGCTGCCGCCCGCGAATTGGCTGAAGAAACAGGTGTCACCGATGTGTACATAGAACAGTTATATACGTTTGGCGATCCCCAGCGCGATCCACGCACGCGGGTGATTACTATCGCTTATTTTGCGTTAGTTCCCCATGATGTTGTTCATCATCAGCCAGGGGATGATGCGGCGGAAACGGGCTGGTTTTCTATGTTTGATTTACCATTGCTGGCTTTTGATCACCGTGAGATTCTGGGTTATGCGCTGACTCGGCTGCGCTACAAGTTGGAGTATACGGCCGTTGGCCTGCGTCTGCTGCCTGATATGTTTACCTTATCGGAATTACAACGTGCTTATGAGACCATTCTGGGTGAACAACTGGATAAACGTAATTTCAGACGTAAGATTCTGACATCGGAAATTTTAGAAGACACGGGAAAGAAAAAACGGGATGGCGAAGGGCGTCCGGCCAAGCTGTATACTTATCGAGACGATGCTGTAGCTGAGGTCAAGACTCGCCGCTTATTCCCGTAAAGATTAGTCTATGTGACTGCGCCAGCGGTTTCTGCCAGATTGAGGGGGATCGGATACAATCGCGGCCCATGCCTGATAAAACGGTAATTTGCGATCAGTTGAATAAGTCTTTTGGGGAAACGGCCGTTGTCCAAGACGTTTCCTTTTCGCTGGAAGCTGGTAAATTTTTGGCGCTGCTAGGCCCCAGCGGCTGTGGTAAAACTTCTACGCTGCGCCTGTTGGCCGGGTTTGAGGTATTGGATAGCGGACGTATTGAGATTGACGGTGTTATGGTGGCTGACGGCCGTTTCCATCTACCGCCAGAAAAGCGGCGGGTGGGCATGGTCTTTCAGGATTACGCCATCTTCCCTCATTTGAATGTCGCTGAAAATATTGCTTGTGGTCTGGAACACATCCGTAAGAGCGCACCCCGCGTACAGCAAATGTTAGACATGGTTGGGCTACCCGATTTAGGGGATAAAATGCCTCACGCGCTTTCTGGCGGGCAGCAACAGCGGGTCGCGTTAGCCCGTGCGTTGGCGCCAGACCCGGCTATTTTGCTCCTGGATGAACCGTTTTCAAACCTGGATACCAGTTTACGGGCGCAGGTGCGCGGCGAGGTGCGGGCGTTGTTGAAACAAAATGGAGCAACGGCCGTATTCGTCACCCACGATCAACAGGAAGCGATGTTTTTAGGCGACCAGGTAGCGGTAATGAATGCGGGAAAACTGGAACAGGTAGGCACGCCGGAAGCCGTTTTTCACCGGCCGCAAACCCGCTTTGTGGCTGAGTTTATGGGACAAACGAATTTCATCTCCGGCGAGGTAACCGCATTAGGCATAGCCACGCCGCTGGGCCGCCTGCCACAAATGACATCGTTACCCCTGGGCGCAAAAGTGGAAGTGGCTGTCCGGCCAGATGATGTTCGTTTGGATGCGGATGATGAGGGGAACGGCCGTATTACCAACCGCCAGTTCACCGGCATCGCCTACATCTACGAAGTAGGTTTGGAAAACGGCGACTGCATCCACAGTTGGCAGCCACACACATTCAAACTAGCGTTGGGAACGCCCGTCCAGGCCGCCATCCGCCAATCCCACACCCCCGCTTGCTTCCATAATGGCAAGGCTGTCTAAGTTTAACAAGCGCGCATACGCGGCAATGAATGCCTCCTGTAAATGGGTTGCTTGTACTGTTGCATCTTCTTGCAGAACTACTCGATCATTGCCGCTCATGGCGCATTCGTTAAACAATCCTCAAGGGGAAATTTCGTAGACAGTTCACTGACTCAGGCATTGATTTCCTTGACAGATACCTTTTTATGTCGTATTGTTATCAGTGATAACTAACATTATCATATATAAATATAGTTTACACCAGAAATACATCATGGCTTCAACCCGCCGCGAGCGCATTCGCGCCGCTACAATTACCGAAATCAAAAAGATTGCCCGTCAGCATATGGCCGAAAAAGGAGCCGCCGCCCTCTCTCTCCGCGCCATCGCCCGCGAAATGGGGATGACCAGCCCCGCGCTCTACCGCTACTTCGCCAACCGAGATGCTCTGGGGACGGCGCTCATCGTAGACGCCTACAACGCCCTTGCCGATGCGCTGGAAGCTGCCCGCGAGGCCTGTACGCAAGACGACCACGCCGGCCGTCTTGCCGCCATCGCCCATGCTTACCGGGATTGGGCGTTGGCAAGCCCGCAGGAATACGCCCTGATTTTCGGTACGCCCATCCCCGCTTATGAAGCCCCTCCCGATGTAACCAGCCCCGCCGCCGCCCGCGGTATGATGGTCTTTTTAGGCGTGTTGGATGCGGCTCAACAGAGCGGAAAAGCCGATCTTTCTGACGTTCATGCCGCCTTCTCGCCTGCTTTACAGGGACAAGTACAACCATGGATTGATAAGCTCAATTTTAGCGGCGATCCAGCGCTTTTTTATTTAGCATTGAGCAATTGGGGCATGATTCATGGATTGGTATCGTTGGAAATTTTTGGACATTTAGACCCGAATATGGCAAAGGAAACGTCAGGCGCGCTTTTTCGGACGGAAGTTGAGACATTAGCAAAACGATTGAAATTAAAGTAGCAAGTTTACAAATGGCAAGCCGGCAAGTGGCCCGTTATTACTTGCAACCCCGCTACTTTGCGACTTGCAACATGGAGAATGGAATGAGCTATAAACGAGTAATCATCACAGAATTTGGCGGACCGGAAGTTATGAAATTTGTGGAAGAAGCGACGTTGCCAGAACCGGCGGCGGGCGAAGTACGCATCAAAGTTCAGGCGACCAGCGCCTGCTTTACGGATACGATGGTGCGGAAGGGTATCTACTTCGACTTAAAGAAAAAGCCGCCCTTCCCACCTGGTTATGACATGGCGGGGGTTGTGGATAAGGTGGGTACGGCCGTTACCCATTTAAAAGTCGGCCAAACCGTCGCCGATCTCACCGTCAGCGATGCGTACACGGAATATATTTGCCGCACAGCAAGCTCAGTCGTTCCCGTGCCGGATGGGTTGGACCCGGCGGAAGCGACCAGTCTGGTCTTGTCGTATGTCACGGCGCATCAAATGCTGCATCGCGCGGCAAAAGTGCAGCGCGGGCAAACGATTTTGATTCATGGCGCGGGCGGGGCGGTGGGTACGGCATTGCTGGAATTGGGCAAACTGCTGGACTTGAAAATGTACGGTACGGCCTCAAAACCGAAGCATGATTTAGTCACTCGTTTGGGCGGGATTCCGATTGATTACCGCAGCGAGGATTTTGTTGAGCGCGTAGGCATTGGCAGCGTGGATGCGGCGTTTGACGCCATTGGCGGCAACAATTTCAAGCGGTCATTCAAGACGCTGAAAAAGGGTGGGACGTTGGTGGCGTATGGCTTTTATAATAATTCGATGGGCCAAGGGGGCAACGTGCCGATTGAGTTTATGAAGGTGAAGTTGTGGAATTTGTTGCCAAACGGCCGTTCCTCCACTTTCTACTCCATCGGCGCCTTACGCAAAAAACGGCCTGCCTGGTTCCGCGAAGATTTGGCTGCGCTGTTTGACTTGCTGGCACAGGGAAAAATCAAACCGGTCATCGAACGACGGATGCGGCTGGATGAGGCAGTTGAAGCGCATAAACTGATTGAGCAAGCGGCCGTGAAGGGACGCATCGTGCTAATGGTCAACGAGGGTTAAGATGTCCGAAATCGCACAAACGCCCCCGCTGCCCTGTGACGCTGGCATTTTTACTTTACTACGAATGGAGGGGGAGCATGGGTATGGAGAAACGGCCGTGCGATGCTCGAATTAGCCGTCCAATAGCCCGGTTCAGTCAGCCTTCAGCGTTTCAATCGTCCGTTCCACCAACGCGATCAACTCAGTTAGCAGGTCTGTATCAAAGCGAAATTCAGCGCCGGCGGCGGCGAATAGTTCTGGCAGTGGCTGTCTACCGCCCAACGCCAGCGCCCGGCGGTAGGCAGCCACTGCGCCAGCCTGATCAATCAAACTGTTACGCCATACTTGCAAAGCGCCCACCTGCGCCATCCCATACTCGATGTAGTAAAACGGCACGCTAAAGATGTGTGGCTTACGATGCCAACCCGTCATGCGGGATGCTTCGTACCCGCGCCAATCCACACCAGGCATAAACCGATGCCACAAGGCGTCCCAGGCGGCGTCGCAATTGGCCGCATCCATCGCCGCGTCCAGGTTGGTGTAAACCCAATGTTGGAACGCATCCACGACGGCCATGTAGGGCAAAAACAGGATGACGCCTTCCAAATGTTCGATACGCGCCCGCGCCGCTTCAGACGGCGAGTAAAAGCCGCCGTCAGCCTTTGTCAGGTAGGGCGCGGCCAGCATTTCCATGGACATGGAGGCGACTTCGGCAAATTCCATCGGCGACTCGGTCTGCCAAACTAAGGGCAGATTGGCTGTTTCAAAGACGTGGAACGCATGGCCGGCTTCGTGGAGTAATGTTTGGACGTTGTCATGGATACCGACGCCATTCATGAAGATAAACGGCCGTTTCCGCACCGGCAAACTACTACAATACCCCCCCAAAGCCTTACCAGATCGGGTATCCAAGTCCAGCAACTCCTCCTCTGCCATAACAGCAAAGTGCCTGCCCAGATCCGGATCAACCTGGTTGAATATATTGAGCGAACCTTGCACCAACTCATCCTGCTTCTGGTACGGTTGCAGCGGGGGTACATTCCCGGTGTCGGCTGTCACGCTCCAGGATGTATCCCAGGGACGCAGCACATCTACCCCTAGTTCCTGGCGCCGCTTTTCATAAATGCGCTGCGCTGCCGGCACAACGGCCGTTTCAATCGCCTCATGAAATGTAAAACAAGCCTCCGGCGTATAATCAAACCGTCCCTTCTCCCGAAACGAATAGGCCCGGTAATCAGGCAGCCCGGCATTCTCGGCTACCTGGCGACGTAAAGCCAACATATCGCCATAAAGCTTGTTGAGAACATCGCGTTTACCCAACCACAAATCCATCGTCGTTTTCCAGGCCCGTCCACGAACCGAACGCTCTTTATCTTTCAGATATAAGCCCAGCTGCACCAGGTTCTTCTCTTCACCGTCCCAATCGGCCTTCAAGCCGCCAGTGATCTTATCATACTCATTGTCCAATTTAGCCAACTCTGTGTGTAAGGGCACATTCTCCTCACGGAACAAATCAGCCTCATTACGCATATTGCGCAACACCAAAGTCATATCCTCATCTTGAACATCCAGACTGAGCAAGCGTTCCTTTAACGCCTGGTCAGCTATTGTCGCCTGGGGAACTACATTATTGACATAATCAAGAAAAGCCTGCTCCTTATCTTTATCGGCCGTATCCAGCGACTTGGCAATATAAATCATAGCGCCGGATTCCCACAGCAAAGCGCTAAGATTTGACCAATCCACCAACCATTGACGTATATTGCCACCATCTAAAACACGCTGCTGCAATTCTGCAAAATAAGGCTCGAAGGACTCCCAACGCCGAGGGTTAACGTCATCAATTGATGTGGGCAATGAAGAAAAAGTCATCAATCACTCCTGTATTCTATTGAAGGCTAAACCAAAAAATCAAGCAAGTTTATCGCTAACTTATCTAGCCTGAAAACTTATACAAAAAAGCCCCTGCTCCAGAGCAAGGGCTTTATAAATCTGAAAGGCGACGACCGGATTCGAACCGGTGATAAAGGTTTTGCAGACCTCTGCCTTACCACTTGGCTACGTCGCCGTAAACAAGACCGGCAGGCACATGGCCTGCCGATTGTACAAAGCGGGCGAAGAGATTCGAACTCTCGACCTTCTCCTTGGCAAGGAGACGTTCTACCACTGAACTACACCCGCAAAAATTGATGGTAAAAATTCTAAAGAACCAGTGCCAGGACCCAGACTCGAACTGGGGACACCTGCATTTTCAGTGCAGTGCTCTACCAACTGAGCTATCCCGGCGAAGGGGCAGGTATCCTTCAAAGACAGGCGGGATTCTACCTAAACGCCGCGTAGATGTCAAGTATAACAACAGCTATACGGCCGTCTCTTCATTGGCTATTTATGACCGGAAGCATCAAGGGTATGGTACGGCCGTTGCTGTTGGCGTTGCCGTTGGCGTCGGTGTAGCGGTTGGTGTGGGCGTAGCTGTTGGTGTGGGTGTGTACATTCCGACACCGGCAAAAATAGAGGGTAAAAACATACATTCTATTGGGTATCCTGATGGATACGGCCCCAAATAAGGTCCCAGGTAAGCTCCGCCACAGCTTTCCTCCGTTGACGGATAAGGATACCCGCCTGCGCCTGACGCCTCGCTGCCGGCAACGATGAAAACAGCAACAAACAGACCCGCAATGCACGCGAATATGAATATGGTTTCAAAACTGCGCTTCAACTTCTGCATATGGCTACCCTTTAGTGGCTATCGGATTAACTCTATCACCACTAATATACTCGACAAGGCGTAACTGGGTCAACAGGCTATTTGTCCCGGAATGCGCAGAGTTTTCGTTGATGATTGTGAGGCAATTTTGAAAATCGCCCTACGTATTCTGACGAGCTGTCAACAACAGTTCCGCGCACCCTTTATCCCGATTCGCAAATGAATACCCAATTCCCGCCGAATGCGCTAAACTTATTGTCGGGAGTGGTTGTGTCCCGGTGGGCGCCCCAGTCTTCAAAATTGGTGGCCGGTTGCGCTGAGCAAGCGGCGGTGGGTTCGACTCCCATCCACTCCCGCCTATCCCTTGTAATTCCTGACAACCTTATCTCAATGTCCCTTCAGTGAAAACACACAGGAAAGTTGATTGATTTACCCTTTTCATTAGTGTAAAGTATTTACGTTCCAAGTTACCATTTCAATTTGCCAGTTACTCGCATGTATTATGTGCCTACTCGCCCTAAGTGAAAATTAGCACAAAGCGAGTGTATCTGGCGCTCTTTGTTCAGTTTAAGGAGGCCGCCCATGTATAAAAAAGCACGTCAGTTATTGGCTGTGCTGGTTGTCATTCTTTTATTGGCGCTTACTGTCCCATACCTGAGGCAGCCTGCGCTGCAAGCACATGGACTTCCTTCGTCACGCATATCAGATGCGGACATGATAAACCGGCTGCATGAGGTAACTCAGGGCGAATTACGCATCAGTTCTGGAACACAAAGCCTGGCTTGGCCGAAGCCTATGGCTCTGTCCCCGTATCATTGAGTAGCGGTACCATTGGCAACTGGTTCCCCATAGACATTACTGGATTGTTGCAAGGCTGGGTAAATGGCGCCTGGACCAATCATGGATTGATGCTCATGGCTAATGAAAATTCCAACAAACCGGCCCGATTAGGCTTTGCCACAATCAATTGGTCTGGCACCAGTTACGATCCATACGTCAGCGTCACCTATCCGGGAATCACTATCTCTAATGGCAGAACAAACGCAGACTCGACTTCCACCGTTCCTGATTGCGTGTCCAACAGTGAGGGGTTTGTGACTTGTACGTTAGGTAGAATTTTATCTAATACGGATTAGTCTAAGGCTTGTCTGTTTGCATCAAGAACTGGCCCTGAAACAAAATCAGGGCCAGTTCTTTGATGTCTGCTATTATAATGGCCTCGTTCAATAGGTTTACGATTGGCTCGCCAGGAAGCCACTTACGAGTTCCAGGATTTCTTGTAATTCTACAGGCATCTGGGGGGTGTCACTCAAAGTTGTGACCTGGTGGATCCGATCTCCTTGACGAACGACCAGACTGTAAACAAACCGGTCACAACAAGCGTCCAAGGGCACGTAGGATTCGTTCAAGTCGAAGAAGTTAGCTGCCTGGATGTCTTCTAGCAAAGTCTGCACCTGACTGACTTCGACCTGTTTTTGGGTTCCATCAGGCAGGTCAATACTCCCGTCGAGATAGATAATCCATTGCTGATCAAGTCCAGCGAAGCCTCCACTTTGATGAAAGATGATGACGGCCCCAACGGGCATTGCGGCTGGATTGACTGACCCAACCTTTTCTTCTTCGCTAACAGCCAGTTGCTCAATAACGGCCGTTTCTGCGGGTTCAACGGTTGCCGTTGGCGCTGGCTCCGCCGTTTCAGTTTCCGGCGATATTGGCGTCGGGGTGGAGGTGGAGGGCTTGCTTTCTAGAACGGCCGTCAACGCCGGTTCCACGTCCGGGGCCGACAATTCCGCCGCCGCGCAAGCTGTCAATAAAATCAACGCCGCTAAAAATACAAACCATTTCTTCATAATCATATCCCTCTTCTGCACCCACATTATAAAACAAGACGGTTCCGTTGTCCGTGTTCCGTGTTCCGTATTCCGTTGTCCGTATTCCGTGTTCCGTATTCCGTGTTCCGTATTCCGTGTTCCGTATTCCGTTGTCCGTATTCCGTTGTCCGTCTGGAGTAGAACACGGTTTACGGTTTACGGAACACGGTTTACGGTTTACGGTTTCAATAGCCACGTGGATAAAACGATCTAAAGGGGAAAAAGGTTCCCGCTCAAGGGGCGACAACCACGCTGCCCAGAATGTAGCGGTCGCCGACAAGGCTGCCGTCGGCGGCGGCGATGTGCAGGCGGCGGCGGCCCACCATCTCATACAAACCCACCTCAATCAGGTAAGTTCCGGGGGACAGATCGGGCGGGATCTGCAGGCGGTACGGATCCAGCATTCGCTGGCCGGGCAGCCATTTAGGGAACCACAAATGCGTGGGCATCGCCCCGCCCAACGGCGTGTAGTCCAGGGCCACGATGGGCCGGTTGGCGGGATCGATCAGGTGAATTAAGATGGTGTAACTTTCCTCGGCATAATCGAGCGCCTGCCACTTTAAGGTTAAGTGAATAGTGTCGCCCGGTCGGGCGGCGATGGGGTCAGACCAGGGCGCGCTGCGACGGCGGCCCAGGCCGTTCCCCCGCGCCGTCGCGCTCACCAACCCCACCCGCTGACGGAAGTTAGCCAGCAAATTGTCTGTGGCGATGGGGTCGTCCAGACCGGTGACGGTCAGCTGCCCCAGGTTCAAATTGAGCGGGACGTCTTCGTCTGCGCTCAGGTTTTTCAAGTTCAACGTGACCGGGTAACGGCCGTCTGCCAAATCATGCGGCAGGGCAAAATCAAACCGCTCCACGATCACCTCGCCCGGCTGCCAGTTGGGGGTCGTCAGGTGGCTGTCGGTGGTGAAGGGGAAGGTCATCCCCCCCAGGCGCAGGACGGGGACGTAAAAGTCGGTTGTGCCGGTTGGCGTGCGCAGGGCCAGGGTGAGGGGGACGTAATCGCCGGCGGTGACGGCCGTCTCCTCCCAACCAAATCCCACCACCTCAACCACGTCCCCGGCGCTGACCGGCGTCAATGCCGGCGGGATGCTGGCGTCGCCCGGATCAACCACCTGGTAAAAGGGGCCGGACGGCCGTAACCGGAACCCTGCGTCCACCACGTCGCGCCGGTAGTTGCTCAAATAAACGGGGCCGCCGGGCAAATAATCAAACACAAATTCTACCCAGGGCTTAGCCGCTGAGACGAATTCCGGACGCACGTCGGCCGGATCGGGCCAGCGCTTCTCGACGAACTGCGCGTACCAGAGCGGCGTCATATGTTCCCAATCGTTGAGCAGCGCCGCGCCCGCGCCGCTGCCGGAGAATTGGTCAAAAACAGCATCAACGTAAACCACCCCCTCGTCATAATCGCGCAAAGAAACCAGCGGCGCGTTGCGCACAATTTGCAAAACGGGGCCGAGGGCGAAAAAAACAAGAAGAATCAAACCGCAAAAACGCGAAGAAATCCCCTGCTTTGCGCCCTTTGCATCTTTGCGGTTAAACATCTGCAACACCCCATACAACCCAATTCCTGCCAGCAGACCGACAATTAACACCGGCCCCAAAATGTAGGCCATGATGTCCTGCGCCCTCAGGCTGATGACGAAAGCGTAAAAGCTGGCGAAGGTGAGCGCGTAAAGGGTGACGAGGCGGCGGAGGGAAGGGGCGAAGGGGTGAAGGGGTGAAGGGGTGAAGGGGATGAACGGCCAGATTATTCCCCAGATGGCGAGGAGGATGACGGGCAGACTGTATTGCAGGCGCAAAATGCTCCCAAAGACGATGAGGCGATCTCCTTGCTCGGCCAGGCTGAAGTAGGGCAGGCTCTCGCTGAGTCCGCGCGCCAGAACGTGATCGAGGAAACCGTTCAGGGTGTTCATGCTGGTGGGGCCAAAGGGGACGTGGGGGCTGCGCAAGGGGTAATAGAGCCACACGCTCAATCCCAACAGGGCGAAGCCAGCCATTTTTAGCAGGGTGTGTGCGTTCCGTCGCAGGAGGCGAATGAGATTGGAGATTGGAGATTGGAGATTATTACGCCAATCGCCAATCGCCAATCGCCAATCTCTATCCCCAGTCTCCACGCTTTCCTGCCGCCGCCAAACGCTCAAAATGAACCATACATACGCCGGAAAGCCAAAAACAGTCAGCGGATGGTGTGTCACGCCCAGCCCGGCGGAGAAAGCGAAGAGGTGCAGGGGGGAGGGGGTGAAGGGGCAGCCTGTCTCCCCTTCACCCTTTCTCCCCTTTACCCCTTCTTCTCCAAGCGCCCATTTGGTCAAAAAGTATAGATTCGCGGCCAAAAAGGTGGCGGTGATGATGTGTGGGTTGGCGTGGATGGCGTGCTGCCAGAAGTTGACGGCCGTCCCTACCGTCAGCGCGGCAAAGAGGGCGATGATTGGAGATTGGAGATTGGAGATAGGAGACTGGAGACTGATTACTGTCTTCACCGTCCCATACACAAACAGCGTGGCTAACGTTGCTGAAGCCGCCGAGAGCAAGTGCATCCGCCAGGGAATGTCGCCGAAGGGGATGAGCGTTTGGAACAACTTACCCAGCAGGGTGATGAAAGCGTACCCCGGCGGGTGGGCGATGCCCAAGATGTTGGCGATGAAGGTGTACTCGGTTGGATCGCCCAATATCAGCAATTGGGCCAATGTAGCGATGTATAAAATGGGAATTATCATTAAAAAGAGACTAGAGACTAGAGATTGGAGACTCGGCGTCCAAGTCCCCAGTCCCCAGCCCCTAATCCCCAATCTCTCAAAGTAACGTTTCATAAACGGCCGTCGTCTCCCGCGCCGCGCGCTGCCAGCTAAATTGGGCCGCCTGTTCCAGACCAAGCTGGCGGCGGCGGCGGTATTCGTCTTGATCGGTGAGGAGGCGGCGGATAACGGCCGTCATCTCGGCCACATTCTCCGGGTCAAAATAAGCCGCCGCTTCGCCGCCCGCTTCGGGGTGGCTGCTGGCGCGACTGGCTGCCACTGCCTGCCCGGAAGCCATATGCTCCAAAATGGGCAGGCCAAATCCTTCGTACAAACTCGGCTGGACGGCTAAATCGGCGGCGGCCAGGACGGCCGGTAAATCTTCATCGGGGACCCAGCCTAACGGCAGTACCGCTTCCCCTAACCCATCCGCTTCAATTTTGGCGAAAAAATCATCGTAGAGCCAACCCCGTCCCCCGGCCAGAACCAGCTTGAGTTTGGGGAAGAGTCGGCGGAGCGCCTTGAGGGCATCGAGCAGGCGGCTGAGATTCTTGCGCGGCTCGATGGTGCTGAGATGGATGAGGAACTGCTCAGGAAGATCGTAAGTCTGCCTCACGTGGGCGATTCTGGCCGGGGGCGGTGGTTGAAAATGGGGAGCAGCGGCCTCATACACAACGTGAATTTTAGCCGCGTCTACCCCGTAACACTTGACGATGTCCCGCTTACTGGCCTGCGAAACAGCGATGATGGCGTCGGCGCGGCGGCAAAAAAGGGGCATCGCCAGATTGAGGTACCAGTAATTGAGTTTTTTATGGTAGGCGGGAAACAGCTTGAAAATCAGGTCATGCACGGTCAAAACCGTCGGCACGCCGCGCAGGGGCATGAGCAAATGCTCGGTGCTGTGGAACAGATCCGCGTCGGGGACGAGCCGATTGAAGGGGAGGCGCCCCATCTGCGCCAGCAGAATTGCCATACGCCAGGGCTTGTAGCCCCAGGCCACGCTCCGTTGGGGGGTGGATGGCGGGAGTATGGAGGGGAAACGGCCGTCCTTTCCCCGATTATAAAACAGCCCAAACCGCTCCGGCTGGGCCGCCAGCAGCGCCCGCGCCAGATCAACCGTGTACCGCCCCAGCCCGGCCCGGCTGTGGACGCCGGCAGAAATATCTACGTAAATCATAGCCAATCAGCTTGTCACCGTTTCAGCTTATCAGCCAAAACTAACTGGCTGACAAACTGAAATACTGGCCGCTAAGAATGATTTTCCCACCAATTCAGCGACCATTCGACCGCTTTGTGGATGCCGTCGCGCAGGGAGGTTTGCGGCGTGTAATCGAGCAGGGCGCGGGCTTTACCGACGTTGGCAACGTAATGGGTCACTTCGCCGATGCGGGCCGGTTCGATGGTCATATCCGGCTCCTTGCCCAGCGCTTCGCCGATGAACCCGGCCATCGCCACCAGGCTGTTGCCCTGCCCATAGGCCAGGTTGATGGTGTGATTGGCAATCTCGCCGCCGACCAGCTTTTCGATGGCGCTGGCGACGCCGCCGACGCAGTCATCAATGTAGGTGAAGTCCAGCACCTTGTCCTCGCCGTAGACGGTGATGGGCCGCCCGGCGTTGATTTCGCGGATGAAGTGGGGGATGACCCGCAACATGCGCTCGATGTCGTTGTCGTAACGGCCGTACACATTGCTAAACCGGAACACCAGGTAACGCAGTCCATAACATTGGGCATACGAGTAGATCAGCGCCTCGCCGGAGATTTTGCTGGCCGAGTACGGGCTTTCGGTGAAGGCAAAGTCGGCATACGATTCCTCGGTGATGTAGCGGTGAATGTCGCCGTACACCTCGCGCGAGCTGCTGAAGACGATAGGCAGATTGTTCTGGCGGCAAAATTCCAGCACGTTAAAAGTCATGTTGATATTTTCCAGCGCCCGGTGGGGCTGCTGTACCAATTCATGCACCTTGGCGTGCGCCGCCAAATGAACGACTAAATCCAAATCGGGTGGATATTCCACGCCGATGCCGCCTTTATGCGTGCGGTAAGGCGCGCTTAAATCTTGCAGCAGCGTTTCGATGTCGCGGGTCCAGGTATTCGGCCGTTTGTCCACGCCAAAAACGTAATGGCCCCGTTCCTGCAAATATAGCCCTAAATTCGTGCCAATTTGTCCGCTTGAGCCGGTAATTAAAATGCGCATAGGTCGCTCCTTCGTCAATCGAATTGTTAATTCGATGCGCGATTTACCAAATCGCGCTACAGTTTTCATTCCTGGTGGTGCGCCGCAGCGCGTGAAATTCCCTCAGGTTAAAGACGGGGAATTGTAAAGCAGAGTGGCAAAGTGTCCAATCACCTCTGCTCCCCTGCTCTCCTGCTCCCTTTCACAATAGCCAATACAAACTGGGGCAAAGCCAGCATCCGCCGCCAGCGCCACGGTTCTTTGATGAGGCGGTGCAACCACTCCATGCCCAGCTTTTGCACCCAACGCGGCGCGCGGATGGCTTTGCCAGTGACAAAATCGAGCGCGCCGCCGACGCCGATGGCCAGGCGCACGGTGGGCAGCGCCTCCCGGTTGCGGGCGATCCATTTGTCCTGCCAGGGCGCGCCGTAGGCGACGAAGAGCATGTCGGCACGGCCGTTATTGATGCGCTGGACGATGGCGTCGTTTTCGGCCGGATCGGGCGACCCGGCATAAGTTCCGGCAATGGTGAGGCTGGGGTGTTTTTCCTGGAAAATGGCGGCGGCTTGTTCGGCAATGCCGGGGGCCGCGCCGAGCAAATACAGCCGCCACCCTTCCTGGGCGCACAGGCCGGCCAGGTTGTAGACCAATTCGGAGCCGGGGACTCGTTCGGGTAACGGCCGTCCCCCCACCCCCCGCGGGGACGCCCACCTTGACGCCCACACCAACCCAATCCCATCCGGTAGGCACAAATCCGCCTCGCGCAGCGCCCGGCGAAAATCGGCATCCGTCTGCGCCGCCATCACAAATTCCGGGTTCGTCGTGCAAATCTGGTGCAGGCGCGGCTCACGCATGAACTGCCGCGCCAACGCCAGCGTCTCAGCCATCGTGACGGCATGGACGGGGGTGTTCAGGATGGTTAATGATTGAGGATTGATGATTGATGATGGGTTGTCGCTCATTCTTGAATCTTCAATCATTACTCTTCAATCTTCCGCGTAATCGTAATGCCGCGCCGCGCCAGTTCATCCAGCGCCAGGTCGGCGGGCACATCGGTGATGGGCGAGAGCAGGCCGCGCGCCGCAATGTCGCCGCGCCCCAACATTTGGGCGCCGATGCTGGCCGTGAAACCGACGGTGCGCTGCATGGAAAGCAGCCCCGTCTCCAGATCGCGGTAATCCACCATTTCGTAGACTACGCGGCGCGGTTGGCCGTTTTTCAAACCGTGTGCGTCCAGCCGGATCAGGGTTACATCACGCTCGCTGTCCCGGTATTGCAGTTGGGGTGTCAGCAAGTCGCGCATGAATTTGCGCGGCGAGACGGGAACGCCCTCGACCAGGATCGGTTCCGTGTCCAGAAAGCCTAAATCCACCAGCGGCTTCCAGAAAGCGGTGTGGCCGGGCCAACGGGCGCTGTAACGCCCCGCCTGGCGCACCGTGCCGGCAA
>JAJRYT010000243.1 GCA_024275635.1 Chloroflexota bacterium
AGTCAATGCAACTTTACTCGAGTACGAATATTTGAACATCGCATAAAAAGAGTGACATGCAAATATTATTTGAATACAAACCCACGCGGTCGAGTACGGTTTGGAAGCAATCTGTTAGGAATGTACAAAGTCGAGCTTAGGTAGTTGCATTTTTGTTAATAATAGCGGCAAAGATACTTTTTTACCGTTAAGGAGACGCAAAAATTGGATAAGACTGGGTGATGGGAGCGATGTTGGAAAAGGGTTTGGTCGAATTGAACGAAGTACAGGGCCGCATGAAAGTCATCCAGCTATTTTGAAGTATGTCCAGGTCCTTATTATAATGAATAAAACTTAATTCGTACCTTTCGATTCTATGGGTAAACAGTCCTGTTTGATGGATGCTTTGGCTTGCCGTGCGTTGAATGAGTCGTTACACTTTGAATGTAGTGACCGCGATTGTTCCCGATAGGCAGTATTAGTTGAGGTGATATTTTATGAATCCGTTAGTTGATTTACAGGCTTATGGTCAGAGTTTTTGGTATGACAATATCCGGCGTAAGTTTTTACATGACGGAACATTACAAAGTTTGATTGATGATGATGGACTGCGGGGAATGACCTCGAACCCATCAATCTTTCAGAAAGCGATTGGTCACAGTGATGATTATGACGATCAAATTCGAAGTTTGACAGCGGACGGGGCCGAGGCAACTGTCGTTTATGAGTCTCTGGTCTTGGCAGACATTCAGGCAGCATGTAATTTATTTGCCGCGTTGTATGCTGAATCAGACATGGGGGATGGGTTTGTAAGCCTCGAAGTGTCACCACATCTGGCGCAGGATACAAACGGAACCATTCAAGAAGCACGGCGATTGTTTCGTGCGGTTAACCGCCCCAATGTGATGATAAAAGTCCCGGCTACCCCAGAAGGAATTCCAGCCATTCGCCAGCTTATTGGCGAAGGCATCAATGTCAACGTCACGCTGATGTTCAACATGGCGCATTATGAAGTTGTGGCCCAGGCATACATAGATGGGTTGAACCAGTTGCAGGCCAATGGCGGCGATTTGGCGCGCGTAGCGTCAGTGGCCTCATTTTTCGTCAGCCGGGTGGATACGGCCGTCGACAATAAACTGACCGCCCTTGATACCTCCTTGTCTAAAGGGCTATTGGGCAAAGTAGCTGTTGCCAACTCGCGTCTTGTTTATCAACGGTTCAAGCAAATCTTTCATGGCGAGACGTTCCGCCAACTCCAGGCTGCCGGAGCCAACTGCCAGCGCCTCCTGTGGGCGTCAACCAGCACCAAAAATCCAGCCTATTCCCAAACATTGTATGTGGATGAGCTGATTGGCCCGGAAACGGTCAACACCATGCCGCCCAATACAGTGGATGCTTTTCGTGAAAGCGGCCGTTTAGGCCGCACACTTGACTCTGATCTGGATGCAGCCCAACAAACTATCGAAAATTTGGCGGCATTGGGTATTGATTTGGCGGCCATCACCGAACAATTACAAGATGAAGGCGTAGCTGCCTTTGCCGGGGCTTTTGACACACTTATGGCGGCAATTGTTTCCAAAATGTCAGAAATTTCGCGATAGGTATGAACTGGGATGTGGAGCAGCGCCAAGGATACATGGAGATGCGCGGAGAGAATGTGGCAACGGAGCCGTTCAGACCCTAAGGGTTTTTTAGCTCCATACTGATGAGGCTCTCAGGAGTAAAACCCTTAGGGTCTCGGTAGCCCCCTGAACGCTTACCTTCAGGGAGGGGTAGAGAATAAATAAGGCCAGGAGAATAAAGAATGAACTTGGTTTACTTGCTATTAGCCGGGCTAATCGGTTATTTGACAGGCGCAGTTCCCTTCGGGTTTATCTTTGTCAGGCTGGTGAAGGGAATTGATTTGCGCGAGGTTGGCAGCGGCCGTACCGGAGGGACGAATTCTATGCGTGCCGCCGGTTTTACGGTCGGTCTAATCACATTTTTATCAGATGTATTGAAGGGGTTTACGGCCGTTTGGTTAACCCGGATTATTCTGGGTAACTTGCTGTTAATCGACTGGCTGCCCTGGGCTGAAGTGATGGCCGGGGCAGCGGCCGTCATTGGACATAACTGGTCCATCTTTCTAAAATTTGGCGGCGGCGCCGGCACCGGGCCCAACGTAGGCTGGGCAACGGCCGTGTGGTGGCCTATGCTGCCCATTAGCATTATCATCGGCGGCCTTTGGCTGCGAAAACAAGGGATGGCTTCAGCCGCATCCCTCCTTGTGGCCGGATTGATCATCCTTTGTTTCTTAGCCCGTTTTTTGATAGCTGATACCCCGCTTGCCTATCCGATTGGCGGCATGGTAACGGCCGTTATCGTTGCCTGGTCATTGCGCCCTAATATCCAGCGCATGTTAGCGGGTACAGAACGAGTGGTTGGCCCCCGTTCGGGCCAGAATAAAGAATAACAATTGGGATAATTAACGAGTCGCCTTCCTCGAAGTTAACGAGCGGTTAGCTGGTTTGGTCAGGCTGACCCCCGGAAGGGTAATAGTTACCAATTGGTTATATAAACCAGCTAATGGTCAATTGCTATGGTCGTTTCTTTCTGCTAAAATCGCCTTAACAAAAGGCATACATACACCACCTTTGCAGTTTTTAGAAAATTATGAAATCAGACATAGATAAATGCTGATTAACGCGAAGTTTCTGGATAGTATGATAACTCAACTCGTGTTTATCTGAGGAAATCTGTGACCTGTTCAACAAGGTGTAAACATGTGAGTGTATTGCAAAAGAGAGTAATATGAAGCAAAGCATCACGTCTATCCTTTCATTAACCGATATTTTCGACTCCCTTACGCCTACTCAACTAGAACTCATTGCCTCTATTTGTGTGTCCGATATGTATCCAAAAGGACAAGTCCTCCTTGAAGAAAACGAGAATTCAGACGAACTCTACATCATTGGTCGCGGTGGGGTGGAAATCTTGATGAATCCCGGCGTGGTTGGCGAGATGCAAAATCAGCAATTTGCCCCTGTCCTTTTAACTGAATTACGACAAGGACAGGTGTTTGGCGAAGTCGCCCTCGTTGACCAGGGTCTCCGCTCGGCGACTGTCAGAATTAGCCAGGAAGAGACCCAATTACTGCGAATCCCACGTAATAGGCTTATGCTGCTATGCGACACTTATCCGGAACTTGGGTATAAGCTCATGAAAAATCTGGCCGCTGACCTCGCCTTCAAGATTCGCAGCACAGATTTGACAGTGCGCCAATATCAGCTACTGTTGTCACAGTCAAAAAACGCGGGGATTTGAGCCTCATATTCCGCTGAGACTCGGCAGATTCTATTTTTTTACCCTTGCTCAACCTCTCTGGTAAAACCCTGTCGGTTCTAAATCCATACACGTCCAGTTTAGAATATTGTTGGCGATATAGCATTCCCATTCACACAACAGCAGGATAAGGCAGAATGAATGTAGAAATTGTCAGCATTAGCGCCAAATTGCTAATGGGCGATATCTTAGATACGAATACGGCCTATATTTCCCGAAGTTTGCGGGAGATAAACGCGCGAATTACATGCAAAGTATTTGTGGGCAACGATTTAGACATGATTACAGATGCCTTCAGGGTTGCATTGCGTCGGTCTGATGTCGTATTAGCCATTGGCGGATTGGGAGACGGGCCTCACAATTACACCAGATTAGCGGCTGCTCAGGCAACCGGGCGTGCGTTGCTCCCGCAAGCGCCAGGCATTGAAGGCGCACAAATTGTAGGCGGCGCTGAAACGCGTTCGCAAGGGTTTTTACTTGAGGCGGAACAAGGTACACTCATTTGTTTACCGGCCTGGCGGCGGGATATGGGGTATTTGCTGGAAACAGAAGCGCTGCCTTATTTGCGGAAGCAAATCTCTGCAGATACGCAACTGGGTTGGGTTACTTTGCGTACAGTGGGAATCATGGAAAGCAGCCTCAAGCAAAAATTAAACGATATTGCCCAAGATGCCCGTCACCGTGTCACTTACGACTCCTTTGCCGGCCAAACAAACGTCCAGTTATGGATTCAAGCTGATTCTAAAGATCAAATCGAACACCAATTAGCTGAGATGAAGCAGGTAGTATTGGCACGGTTAGGCGACCATGTTTATGGTGAGGGGAAAGATCGCTTAGAAGAAGTTGTTTTGAATTCCCTGGTAGGCGGCGGCAGGAAATTAGTTGTGGCTGAATGTTATACTGAACAGACATTGGCGCGTATGTTGAACCGAATATCTGTACCGGATGGGGATTTGCATTTGCTGCCGATCACGACATGGTCTGAATTGCACAAAGTTGTCCGATTAGATGAATTAACGCCGGAAGACGATCTTACCCGATGGTGCCGGGCCGCCGCTGAACGTCTCATGGTGCAGACTGAAACGGATTTAGGGTTGTTGGTTTATAAAAATGTCACCCGAGGAGGGGTTCAACTAGTGGTGACATTGGCTTCCCGTATGGGCGTATCGGTGACTCAGCGATCATTTGGTGGTCATCCTGAAAACATTAACCAGTGGGCGGCAACTTTGGGGCTGTCACATTTGCGTCGCTGGTTATTGGCGCACCAATGAATTGTAGGAGAGTGTGACGATGCGAATTGGCATGGTGACAGCTTGTTACAAACCAGTTATCAATGGCGTTACGCGAATGGTTTCGTTGTATAAACAACGCCTGGAAGAACTAGGGCATGAAGTGACTATATTTACATTGGGAGAGCCTGATCCCGACGGAGAGGAGCCAGGGGTGATCCGGTCGCCGGCTATTCTGGTGAGTGAAGGGTATTACATCAGTATGCGCTATTCGCGGGAAGCGCAGGAGCTGATGGGCGAGATGGATATTATCCACTGCCATCATTTGTTTATGAGCGTAGAACTGGCTCACCGTTACGGTCGTTGCCCCATCGTTTACACCAATCACACCCGCTATGATTTGTACACTGGCAGTTACATGCCCTTGCCCCAACCGGCCGCCGATGCCGTCATGCGTCAGATTTGGCCCGAATTCTCCGATTTTGCCGATATCGTCATCACTCCTTCAGCCAGCGTGCGCCGGGTGATGCTCGATTTTGGCGTTCGCCGTCCCATTGAAGTCATTGAGAATGGTGTAGATTTGCGACCGTTTCGCCAGCCGGAACGTCCGCGCAGCAAACGTGATCTTGGCGTGCCGGAATCGGCCGTTTTAATGACGTATGTCGGCCGGCTGTCGCCAGAAAACAACCTGGATATGCTGCTACAACAGTTTGCCATCGCCCGCGATATTGCCCCCAGTTTGCATTTGATGTTGATAGGTAAGGGGCCGTTAAATGAAGAATTACGTATTGAAGCCCGCCAACTAGGCATTGAAAACGTGGTTCATTTTATGGGCGCTGTTGGTTTTGAGGATGTTGCCGATTATTTGGCGGCGGCCGATATTTTTGTGACCGCTTCCATGACGGAGGTACACCCCTTGACGCTGATTGAGGCGATGGCGGCCGGGCTGCCGGTAGCGGCGATTGCCGCGCCGGGCATTGCCGACACGGTTGAATCCGGACGCTCTGGCTACTTGACTAACCGGCCAGAAGGTGGATTGGCCGCCGCGATGGTTGGGTTGGCGGTGGATGATAAGCGGCGCTGGCAGATGGGGCTGGCTGCTCGCCAGGCCAGCGAACCATTTGATATCATCCAAACGGTGGCCCGCACATTGGAACTTTATGAACGGCTGCGAGCCGCGCGCCCTGATTTGGTCCGGAAACGCAAACATGGGCGCTGGGTGCGTAATCGAGAGAAGTTGGAGCCGTTGGTTGAGCAGTTGGCGCGGTTATTGAAGCCGGCTGAAAAATTGGGAACTCGCCCGCTGCGCCGCTTTATTGCCGAGTCAATGGGTAACTTTGAGGATACGGAGTAGAATGGGAAACGGCCGTCCCTCAGCCCCTGCCAACGCGCGTAAAAAACTGGGCCAATGGGGGGAATCTGTTGCCGCCCACCATCTGGAAGCAAAAGGATACCAGATTGTGGAACGCAACTGGCGCTGCCGCCAGGGTGAAATTGATCTTGTTGCCCGGGCCGGCGCTGAACTGGTATTTGTCGAAGTAAAAACCCGCCGCGGCCGAGACATGGGTATGCCTGAAGAAGCCCTGACGCCCCATAAATCGCGCAAATTATTAGAACTGGGCCAAATTTATGTTGCCAGGCATGATCTGGATGTGGATTGGCGCATTGATCTGGTGGCGGTGGAGCTGGACAAAGCGGGCAAACTGCTGCGCTGTGAACATATTCCCAATGCGGTGCTGGGGTGGTGACGGAAAAGGCAGAAGGAGGAAGGTCGAAGGCCGAATTTGCTGCTTGCCGCGCGCCGCTTTTGGCGCTTGTCGGGCCGACAGCCGTAGGTAAAACGGCGCTTTCTTTGCATCTGGCGGCTGAGTTGGATGGGGAGATTATTTCCGCTGATTCCAGGTTATTTTACAAAGGTATGGATGTGGGCACGGCCAAGCCAAGCCGGGATGAGCGGGCTTTGGCGCCGCATCATTTGATTGATGTGTGCGCGCCGGATGAGACGCTGACGCTGGCTGAATACCAGCGGATGGCATTGGCGACGATTGAGCGGATTCAGGCGAACGGCCGTCTTCCCATTCTCGTTGGCGGCACGGGCCAGTATGTGCGGGCCGTCATCGAAGGGTGGGGTATCCCCGAAGTGGCTCCAAACCCCAGACTGCGGGAAGCATTGGCGCATCTTGGCGGGCCGGAACTGGCGCGCTGGCTGCGGCATTTGGATGCCGCAGCCGCCGCCAGGCTCGATTCGCGCAACGTCCGCCGCGTCATTCGCGCCCTGGAAGTGACGCTGACCAAAGGCCGTCCCATTTCAGAATTACAGCGCAAAACGCCGCCGCCGTACCGCATTTGTCAGATCGGCCTGCAACGAGATCGGGAAGCGTTGTACCGGCGTATCGATCAACGGGTTGACCAGATGATGGCGGATGGGCTGTTAGCGGAATTAGAGAACTTACGGGATGTGGGTTACGGCCGTTCCCTACCGGCCATGAGCGGCCTCGGCTACCGTCAGTTATGGGCTTACCTGGATGGAGAAATGAGTCTGGACGATGCGGTTGAACGCATCAAATTTGAGACACACCGCTTCGCCCGCCAGCAGGCGACCTGGTTCCGCCGGGATGACCCGGCTATTATCTGGTTTGATATGGAGACGGATGGGGTGGAAACGGCCGTTCTGACGTTTGTGCAAAATTGGTTAAACGCAGGGCAAGCGTAAAATAAAAAACACAAAACGGGATACACTCCAGCGTATGAAACATATACTCGTCGTAAACGGCCTTGAAGCCCCCTTACTCCGCCAGTTTGGCTGTGATTGTGATCGCTGCACTGATCCCGCACCGCAGGCTAATACCTCCATTTCTCTTATCAGCCTGAACGGAACCGGCGCGACGGAGCGCCACGTTTTGTTTGATGTGGGCATGGCGGTGACGGACAATTTGTTCCGCTCGCCGCACCTGACCGGGCGCAAAGCCAGACTGGATTGGTTGGTTCTCACCCATTGGCACCCCGATCATGTCAATGATTTGAACCGGCTGCTGGTTTCCTACCATTTGAATCGGAAACGCCGCGATGAGAAGCCGACGCCAGTTCCGCTTTGGTGTCGCCGCGGCACGGCCGATTGGCTGCAAGCGGAACATTCATATGAATGGATCGAATTTTTACAGCCCCACATTTCCGAGGAAAATCACCCGCCGGGCGTGGTTTTGCCCCCGCTGCCCGTTGCCCTGCCGGGGGTGACGATTACCCCGGTGACAGTCTCCCATTTTGGGGCCGACCGTTGTGTGGCGGATCGGCAGACAACCCGGTACAGCTGCGCGGCGTTTGTGGTGGAGACGGCCGTTACCAAAGCCGTTCTCCTCTGGGATTTAGACAATCAAAACGAGTGGATCGTCAGCCCGCAGACGCCGGAACAGAAAACGGCCGTAGACCTCCTCTCTCATGCCGATTACCTGTTCATAGACACCGCCTTCTGGCGGAGCAAAAACCACAAGCGCACCACCCATCCCGGCTTTGGCAACGTCCAACGCTACGCCCGCGCCCTCTCTCCTCGGCAAACGATGCTCGTGCATCTGTCCGGCCATCCTGACGGGCGTGATAATCCGGGATGGGGTTGGGGGAACGGCCGTTGGCAGCAAGAAGCCCAAACTGTGTGGGTCAACCAGAAACTACCCGGCTGTGTGCGCGTCCCCCACATTGGCCAAGAATTTGAGTTGAGAATTGAAGATTAATGATTGAAGATTTGAGATTGGTGACATCTGGTTGCAATCATCAATCATCAATCTTTGATATAATTCCCCCATGACCACCGAACCAACCTTCTGGGTGCGCGACGTGCCCGTTTATGGCGACGTAATTTTGTCCCCGATGGCCGGATTTTCCGACGTGCCTTACCGGGCGTTGTGTCGCGCCTTTGGTTCCGCCATGAACTACACCGAATTTGTGCCGGTGGATGCTTTGCAGGGCAAACGTAACCCGCTTTGGGACCGGCTGAACAAAAAGCCGGACGAAAAGCCGGTTGTTTTTCAGATTTTTGGCAATGACGCTCAGATGATTTTGCGCGGCGCGCAGCGCATTGAAGCATTAGAACCGGACATCATTGACGTCAACATGGGCTGTTCCACCCGCAAAGTGAGCGGGCGCGGCGCCGGCGTGGGCATGATGCTCCAGCCCGACCTGGTTGCGAAAACATTTCATTTGTTGACCAAACATCTTTCTGTGCCAGTGACAGGCAAAATCCGGTTGGGTTGGGATGACGACCAGCGTAATTTCTTGGAGATCGCCCGCATTTTAGAAGGAAATGGCGCATCGTTAATTGCCCTGCACGCCCGCACGAAGGAACAGAAATATAATTTTGCGGCCGATTGGGATGCGATTGCCCAATTGAAACAGACAGTTAGCGTGCCGGTGGTTGGCAACGGGGATGTACGTACCCCGGCCGATATTGACGCGCTGAAAGCGCATACCGGCTGTGATGCTGTCATGGTAGGGCGGGCGGCGGTGGGCAACCCCTGGATTTTTGCCCGCAAAGACCGGTCGGAATTGACTTTTAGCGAGATTGCGGCGACGATTCGCCGGCATTTGCGGGAAATGTTGGCTTATTACGGCAACCCATATGGATTGGTACTGTTACGCAAGCATCTGCGCCGTTATTTTTCTGGCATGGTGGGCGTAAAGCCGGTTTTGCAAAAGATGCTGGTGACGGAGGATGCGGCCGAGTTTGAGCGGCTTCTCCAGGCGTTGGAGCAGGAGCGGGGAGATCGTATCATGGCGGCTTAGGTGGCGGTTGTAATTAACTTAGGGTTCGTTCAAAATTAACTTTGCAGTTTGCTGGTAATTGGTAATTGAGTAATTGGGTAATTACCAGTTACCAATTACCTGGTTACAATTTTTCAAACGCCAAAGTTATAAACGAACATGCCCTTAATAAGGCTATTACGGTGTGGTAAGGGCGGCGGCGAGCAGGTTGAGCGCAGTGATCATGTCGTTTTGGCCGGTTTTGACGCCGACATCTATTTCCAATAAGTGATGGTAAATTTGCTCTAGCTGGGGCAGGCTGAATTGTTGGGCCTGCCGGTATAATTTTCCGGCCACAAAACTGTGCATTTTTAACTGCTTGCTGATGGCTGGGGGGCGTTGTTCGTTATCGGCCAGTTCTTTGACCTGAATCATCAGCCGGAATTGGCGCGCGATCATGGCGAAGAGGTAGAAGGGGTCGGTCCCTTCGCTGAATTTTTGTTGGAGTAAAACGGCCGTTTTTTTGCCATCCCGGTTACCTAACGCATCTACCAATTCGAAAATGCTGGCTTCGGCGGCGTAGGGGCTGAGTAGTCCCACATCTTTGACTTCAATCGTTTCTTCCCGCCCTTTGTACAATACCAGCTTTTCGATTTCGTTTTCCAGGATGCCTAAATCGCTGCCGACGTTGGCGGCTAAAATGTGGGCGGCGTGGGCGGAAATACGGCCGTTCTTCTCCGCCACCCGCTGTTTCACCCACCTGTCCAGCGCCCCTCCCTCCGGCAAATCAAACCGCTTCGCGTAGCCAGTTTTATCTTTCTCTGCCAGCTTTAAGAAGCGGTGATTGCCCGGCAGCGACGACGATTCCAGAAAGACCAACCGCGTTGTTTCTGGCAGACGGGGCAAATAATCGGCTAATTCCTTCAAAAATGCTGCGTTTGGTTTAGCGGCGAATAGGTTGTTAACGATGACTAATCTTGCCTTGGCCAGAAAAGGCATCGCATCGCAAGCGTGATGCAAATCGGCCAACGAGACAGCGCCTTCCAGTTGGGTGGTATTCAATTCCAGCATCGCCGGATCGCCCAGCTTGGCAGTCAATTTAGCCAGCGTCTCTTTTTGTGAATGGGTGTCTTGCCCGTGAAAAATGTAAAACATTCTGTGTCTATTTTATCTGAGATTGGAGATTAGAGGCTTGAGATTGGAGACTAGCTGCAATCTCCAGTCTTTAGTCTCTGTTCACCTTCTCAATCAAATCCGCCACCACATCATCCGTGCTAATCCCTTCGGCCTGACCTTCAAAATTGAGAAGGAGGCGGTGGCGCAGGGCGGCGGGGGCAACGGCCGTTACATCATCAAAGCTTACATTATACCGGCCGGCCAGCAAGGCCGTAATCTTGGCCCCCAACACCAACGCCTGGCCGCCGCGCGGGCTGGCGCCGTAGCGGACGTACTGGTTGACCTGCGGCGCGGGGCTGTCACTGGGGTGGGTGGCTACAATCAGGCGGCTGATGTATTCATTGATGTGGGTGGCGATGGGAACCTGCCGGGCTAATTGTTGCATGGCGAGAATTTGTTGGCCGGAAGCGGCCGTTTCCGGTTCCGGGTTCGCTTTGCCCGTCGTGCGGGTCAAAATCTCATTCAACTCCTTGGCGGTGGGGAAGCCGACGTTGATTTTGAAGAGGAAACGGTCTAGCTGGGCTTCCGGCAGCGGGTAGGTGCCTTCCTGCTCGATGGGATTTTGTGTCGCCATCACGAAAAAGGGTTCCGGCAGCCGGTACGTTTCGTTGGCGATGGTGACGGTGTGTTCCTGCATCGCTTCCAGCAGCGCCGATTGGGTTTTGGGCGTGGCCCGGTTGATTTCATCGGCCAGAATCAGGTTGGCGAAGACGGGGCCTTGTTGAAAGCGGAATTGGCGACGGCCGTCTCCCGCTTCTTCCATAATATCCGTTCCCGTGATGTCGGCCGGCATCAGGTCGGGTGTGAACTGGATGCGGCTGAACGCCAGCGAGAGCGTCTGGCCCAGCGTGCGGATGAGCATCGTCTTGCCCAGTCCCGGCACGCCTTCCAGCAGGACATGCCCGCCGCTCAAAATGCCAATCAGCGCGTGCCGCACCACTTCCTTTTGGCCGACGATGACTTTGCCGATTTCGGCCTCGATATTGGCGGCAGTCTCTCGAAATTCGTTTACAGATAAAGTAGATGTTAATTCAGTCATGATTTTAAGATTAAAGATTAAAGATTAAAGATTAAAGACTAAAGACTAAAGATTAAAGATTAAGGACTAAAGATTAAAGCTCGTCCTGTGATTCATAATTTGCTAGCCATTTTAGCTCTTTGTTGGAAAAAAGAGTTGGTGGAGAAGGGTCTTGGGTTTCATAGGTTACGGATGGCTCGCGGATGGTTTGGGCTCGTTTGTATTTTTTACGTTGTTGGAGGTGTCGGACGAAACCGTTAAGTTGTTTGGCAATATTTGTGAGTGAATCTGCACAATCCTTATGTTTATTTTCGGTCAAGAGCGATCTATTTACGCAGCGATTGATCCAGTTTTTTGATTCGAAGAGGCTGCCGCGAGCATAATAGAGGAATTGAATCTTTTCCCCATAATGGTAACGGCCGTATGCCTCCGCAACATTTGCCGCTATTGAATCAACGGATCGAACTAACTGCTTACCAACCGTATCACGAGCAAAATCAGGCCACTTAATAATCTCGTTCCAAAGATTATCAGCCAGCTCTCCAGCCTCATTTAAGATTTGCATCTGTTCAAAATCTTTCGTCATAAACCACCTTTAATCTTTAATCTTTAATCTTTATCTTTAATCCATTAATCACTAATCACGGTTCCAACGACGAAAAATAATCCCGCACATATCCTTTCATCCCCAGCGGAATGTGGTCGTCGGAGAGGGCTTCGTAGGCGGCGTTGCGATAGTCGCCGAAGACTTGATTGTAGGGGACGACGCTGCCTTCTTCGGTGAATTCGGTGGGCGTTTCGCTGAGCAGGCCGCCGCAGTTGGCCGGATTGGCGATGCACTCGGCCGGTAACTCAATATCTACCCCTACCTCGCCGCTCAGGTCTACTAAATCAGGCACAAAGACGTTTTCGGTGTGGCCGCCGCCAGGGCCGGGGCCGCCTTGTCCTTGCCCCTGGTCGGTTTGGGAGCCTTGCCCCAATCCTGAACCTTGCCCGTCGCCGCTGCCTTCGCCTTGTCCCTGCCCTTGACCTTGACCTTGACCTTCACCCTGTCCTTGACCTTGTCCTTGACCTTGCTGGCCCTGCTGTCCTTGTCCCGGTTGGTCTTCTTCGCCAGCCTGGGCGACTTACTGGCGGCCCTGGTTGAGTTGTCCGGCGGCGGATTGGGCTTGTTGGGATGCGGCCGTTTCCTGGGCGCGCTGCTGCAAGGTTCCGGCGGCGTTGCGTAAGGCTTGTTGGGCAGCGGCTACGTCCCCATTTTGCAGGGCCTGGGCGGCTTCGGCCAGTTGTTGAGCCAGTTCGGCGTCTACGTCTTGGAGGGAAGCGGCCGTTTCCGCCAAATCCTGGGCTAACTGTGACAACTCCTCCTGGCTGAGTGTGGGTAGCTCATCGGCTAATTGGGCCGCCGCCGCGCCCGCCTGGGCCAGATTCCCGTTTTGCAATGCCTGGCCCAGCGATTGGCTGGCGGCGTTGTCGGTCAGCGGCTGGCCTGCGTCTTCCAGGCGGCGGCGCAAATCTTCGGCGCTGAGATTGCCGCTTAATTCTTTGAGTTCGGCCTCGGCTTCGGAGAGGGCGGCGACGGCTTCTTCCTGGCTGAGGTTGCCGGCTTCGATCTGCTGTAAAGCGTCTGCGACGGGTTTGAGCAGTTGTTCTTGCTGTTCGTCGGTCAGGTCGGGGTTTTGCTGGATTTCTTCTTGCAATGCTTCCAGCGCTTCGATTTGCGCTTCGATGGCTTGCTCGATGGCGCGGTTTTTTTTGAGGGCGTTGGCCTGGGGATTGGGGAGGAGGACTGCCGCACCCACCATCACTGCCGCCGCCACAATCATCAACCAATCCCGCCGGTTGATTTGCAGCGGCAGTCCGGCTTTCACATCCACGCGCTGCACGGCCGTTACCGTATCCGCCAACTGCTGCTCAGCCAGGGCCGGGGGAATGGACAGCGTCCCGTTTTGGATTTCAACGGCCGTAGCTGCCCGCTCCTGCAGCCCAAACTGCCGGTCGGCAAAGCGCGCTTGCTGTGCCAGCGAATAGCGCTGCAACAGCAGCGCGATAGCGCTGATGAGCAGCCCGGCTAATCCCAACCCTATGGCCACGTAGCCGACTTCGTTGTTGTCGAGTAACGGCCGTACCCTGGCCGCCGTCGCCACCATCACCCCAATCAACAACCCCGCCAACAGTCCTCTGGGAACCCAAATCAAGCCATCACGCAAGCGGCGACGGCCGTGCCATTGACGAATTTTGTCGGTTAGGCGTTGATAATCTTGGTTCATAAAAAGACTGGAGACTGGAGACTAGAGATTGGGAGGCTATTCAGTCTCCAGTCTCTAGTCTCTAATCTCTATTTATCCGCAATCTTCCGAATCCTACGTACTATCAACCAGTATAAAAGCAGCGCCAGTAAAATGTAAAACGTCAGGAATAGCGGCCAGGGCGAGAAAATGTAGGCGCTGTAGCCGCTGAATGTTTCTTTGTAGAAAAAGAGCGCACCTTCTTGCAGCAAGAAAATGTCGCTGACAATGAGTGTGGCCGGTAGATTAGTCGCCGCCAGGAGCAGGCCGCCGTAAGCCAGAAGCATCTCGCCGATTCCGCTTAATGAAGAGGCGAACAAGAGCGGTCCCAAGATGGCGCTGAATAGGCCGACCAGGAGCGGGATGCCGATGGTCATGAACAGCGACATGGCGTAGGTCAGGACGCTGGCGGCCAGGGTGGTTTTCATTCGGCTGGAAGCGAAGAGGCCGAACAGGGCAAAGGTAACGGCCGCTACCAACAGTAAAGTCTGGGACAAGACCAACTCAATCAAAGCGACGCCGCCCAGCAGGAAAGCGATGCTTTGCAAAGGCACGGCCGCCAGAATCAACAAAAAGACGTAACTCAACGCTGAAAACAGTTTGCCGGCAACAAAGGAATCGGCCGTGAGCAGGGTGGTGCGCAGCAGATCGTAAGTTTGCCGCTCCTTTTCGCCGCTAATCGCTCCGGCGGTAAAGGCTGGGCCAACGAAGATGACAAGAAAGGATTGGACGCCAAGAACGGCCGTAAACACCACCTTCCCTGCCTGCCTGGGGTCCGGTCCGTATGGCCCGCCCGACGATTGGGCGTAAGCCAGGTAAATGAGGGCGATGAAGCCGCTCATCAGCGCCAGGTAAACGGAGAGGACGACAAATGCCCGCCGCCCGCGCATCCGGCTGCGCAGCTCCTTCACCGTAATCGGATTTTGCAGCAGCGCCCGTAGGCGGCGGAATTGTGGTTTGGGTTGTGGTTGGGTTAGTTCGGTCATAATTTCTTGGGAAGATTGATGATTAATGATTGAAGATTGCAGCAGGAGCGCTGCGCTTTAATCATTAATCTTCAATCATCAATCTTTTGTCCTATTACAATATCATGATTTCGTCTCAGTTCGATAATTTGCAGATCAAAGCCAAGCGGCTGTAGTTGTTTTTGGTACCAGTTCAGGCTCAATGAAGCGCCGAGGGCCGACCAGCCCCGGTATAAACTCAATGCTAACTTACCATCCGGCTGCAAAATGCGCACCATTTCGTGCAGGATTTGGTTAGGGTGGGGCAGGGTTTCCAGCAATCCCAGGCAGGTGATGATGTCAAAAGAGTCATTGTGGAAAGGGAGTGGTTCTCGCGCATCCGCCACGCCGAAGGCAGTACGGCCGTTTACCCCACGGCGCGCTGCTTCTTGCCAGGCGGTTGTCATCATCTGTGGTGACCAGTCCAGGCCGACGGCGAACCCGGAAAAGTCAGGCAGGGCGGCAAGGGTGAGGGGGAGATCGCCAACGGCCGTTCCCAAATCTAGAATCGTCTCATCCCCGCGCCAAGCCAGCGCTTCGGCCAACTGCCGCCACCGCGCCGCCTCGCTGCGACTGCCGAACATGGCCGCGCCGAACCGGTTGTACAGCCAATACGTCAACCGCTTGCCGAAGTAACGGCCGTCGGTGACGACGACGAACAACATTATAGATCTGACAACCCCGAAAATGCCGCCAATTATCCAGTTCATTATGATTTAACTATATGTAATCCCAAGGAAATCCCGGCCATAAGACCATAAAAATCTATCAATTTCTTTGAAAGTGAATTTATCAAGGCCATAGAATTCTCGAAACAGAGCCATAATTCCCCAATAACGCACATAATTTTGTAACTCATAGCGGTAGAAATGCGTGAACCGATCCGACTTTTGATAAATCCAAATCATTTGTTCAACGATACTGTCATAGATAGGATAGATTTCGGGCAGATGCCAACTACAATATTTGCTTGCAAATGAATAATTCCGTCGTGTCTTGTCACGGATGGTTACAGTAGCTATCTCATTCACCAAATCCAACGAATGATTTCCCAGTTTCGGGTCTATGTCTAATTGGTGAACGTGTTTTGCAACAGTGTAGACCGCATAGATGTTGGTATTGTAAAGGCTGTTGAGCGTTGCCACTTTTAGTAGTACATGCTCAAGTACCTGATTCTGTGGAAATGTTGTAAATAACTCAACTAACGCCTTTTCAGTAGTATAAAACCCAATGTCTTGTTCAAGACGGGTCAGGTGATTGTAAACCAGTTTTGGGGTTGGTTTTTCTGGTTGGCGATTCTTATACATAACCCATCCTATCCGCCTGCCGCATCAGGCCAATCCATAAGCCGCCAATCGCCAACAAGTAAACGGCCGCCGGCCCCACACCGCTCACCACAAAAGCGGCCTCATCCAGTTCAAACAGATTGGCGACGGCCAGCCAGAGCAGGCTGCTGTTGAACACCCGTATGAGGACAACGGCCGTATAGCTGCCTGCCAGCGCCGTTGTCGAAGAATGAAGCCGGGTCGAGACATACATGCCCGTGAATCCGGCAAACAACACCTCCAGCCAGGGGCGGACAGTGGCTGCAGCCCCTAACGCCGCAGCCCAAATCGCCAGCGGGCTGCCGGTCTCCGCGCTTCCGGCAAAGATCATGCTGCCTGTGATGAGCAACCCTTGCAGCAGACTGAGCGCAAACAGAACCGGCCAGATACGCAGCCGTCCCAACGCGCCGAACAGTTTCGCCATTACAATCGAGCGCGTGGTTAAGGGTGTGGCCCGCAAAATGTCCCACGTGCCCCGGTCCAGCTCCATGCTAATCGTTGGCGCTGTCAAAGCCGGGGCCATCAACATGCCAAACATTGTCAACCCATTCAACAAAATACCGGGCAGGCATAACAAGCAGTAAACGGCAATCAGCGCCTCATTCCCGGCCAGCAGCGCCGGATTGCTGCTTCCGGCGCAAATGCCAAACACAATCGCCCCCAACACCACAAACGGCGAAAAGCGGCTGAGGTTATCGTAAAACTGATTAGGCTTGCCCCAACCGCCCCGCTCCCGCTGATACACCGGGTTCTGCGGCAAAGCGCGCCACCATCGCCACCAGGATAAAGGGTTCATGAAGATTAAAGATTAAAAGATTGAAGATTAAAGATTAAAAGATTGAAGATTAAGATTGATGATTGAAGCTACTCTGCAATCATCAATCATCAATCAATTAATTATCCCCTTTGTCACCTGCAAGAATACATCCTCCAAATCGCCTGTTTCCTCGCTGAAGGAGAAGATGGGTAGACCGGCGGCGACCATTTCGGTCAGGAGATGGCTGAGGGTTTCGTCGTCGCCGCTGAAGTCGAAGCGAACAGCGTTGTGGGGTAAATCGGCTTCGTGCCCGGCGACGATGCCGGTGACCGGCTCGGCGCGCAGCAGGAATTCTTGTACCGGCGTCGTGTCGTCTCCGGTGATTTGCACCTGGATGAGCCGGTGGGCGCGGAGCTGCTTTTTCATCTCAGTCATGTCGCCGGATGCGACCAGTTGGCCCGCTTCGATAATGCCAATCGTGGTGCAGACGTCGGCCACTTCGGACAAAATGTGGGAGGAGAAGAAGATAGTTTTGCCCATACTTTGGAGTTCACGCAGCAGTTCGCGGATTTCGATGCGGGCGCGGGGGTCGAGGCCGCTGGCCGGTTCGTCCAGAATGAGGACGTCAGGGTCATGGGCCAGCGTGCGGGCCAGACAAAGCCGCTGTTTCATGCCTCGGCTCAGGCTTTCCACCTGCTCCTCTTTTTTATGTCCCAGGTCAACCAATGCCAGTAAATCGTCCACCATCCCGGCGCGAGTGTTGGCGGGGATATCGTAGCAGGCGGCGAAGAAGTCGAGGTATTCCCATACTTTAATGTCGTCGTAGACGCCGAAGAAGTCGGGCATGTAGCCGATGGCGCGGCGCACGGCGCGCGGGTCGTCGGCGATATCATACCCGGCGACGCGGATTGTACCGCTGGTGGGCTTGAGGAGGGTGGTCAAAATACGCATGGTGGTCGTTTTACCGGCCCCGTTTGGTCCGATGAAGCCGAACACTTCCCCTTGTTGGATGGTGAGAGTGAGGTCGTTAACGGCCGTTAACTCCCCATACTTTTTCGTCAAGCCTTGAATTTCGATAATGTCAGTCATAAGCTAAAAAAGTAATTGGGTAATTGGTAATTGAGCAATTACCCAATTACCATTTACTCCAAATTTCCCGTCAACATTGGGTACACTGCGCTGATATTTTGGCCGTACTGTTCGTTGCCCTGGATGCGGATGCGGACGGCGTTGCTGGGGCCGATGAAACGGCCGTCCCCCACTACGGTCTCCCCCCAACTTACCGGGGCAATTGTGCGCCAATCACCCTGTCCCCAATCCCACAAACGAATTTGCGGTGTAAGCTGGCTGGTACCCTGTGATTCCAGAACAACGCTTAATCCGCTGACCGGCATGGTTTGGAATTCAGGCCAGGGTGTGAATTCAAATGCAGCCCAGGCGTTTTTCTCCAGATACAAGTCGTAAATGGACGCGTCGTACACGCCGCTGTCGCCGACCAGTTTCAATCCAGGAAAGCAGCGGGCACAACGACGGCGCTGGCGCTGGTCAGGTTCTGGGTGAGGGGGAGTTCCAGGAAGTAGAGGCTGGTGGCGACGGCATCGAACGCATCTTCGCCCAGGTTCACGTCCAGTTGGGGCTGTTCCGACCAGGCGATGAGGGTAACGGCGTTGTTGGATGGGGAAACGGCCGTTCCCGGCCCGCCCCCCGGGTTTTCCGCAATCGCCTGCAACAACTGCCAGCGCGGGTAAGCATCCCGGTCATCATAATAATTGGACGTGCCCAAAATCACATCTGTCTGGCTCATTAGGGGTGAAGCAGAGCCGAAAGGGCGGGAAGTGGTTGTGCTGCCAGCCGAGGTGATCCGTTCAGCAATCGTTTTGACTTCGCCCGGCGCCAGATCGCCTACTTTGATGACCGTTGAGCCGATTAAGAGCGTCGCCGTTTCCAGCGTTATGTCGCTGTTGTTTTGCAGGGTGACATTCAGGATGATGGCGCTGCCATCCAAATCCAGCGCTGCCCGCCCGGTGACATCCGGAGTCGGGCGGTAATGGTCGGCGATGAAAACTTCGGTGCCGCTCACATCCACGCGCACCCTTTCCAAGGTCACATCGCTGCCGCGGCGGATGGTGGCCACATTGCCCCCGCCGCGGCCAAAACCACGCTCAAACGGCCGTACCAGCACACTATCGGGCAGGGTCATGTCGTATGTTGTGCGCCGCGGCGAATAAAGGCCGAGCAATGTTTGTACCCGTACTTGGCCGCTATCCGTTTGGCCGTAAATGATGGACATCTGGTTGACGATGGTATCATTCCCCTTGAGTTGAAAGCCGGTGACATAGGCCAGCGCGGAAAAGAAGAGGATGATGGCCGGAATGGTGGCCCAGGCCAGTTCGCGGCGGTTGAGCCGCTTGAGAACCAGGTAATTGACCGGCCCGATGATGATGACGTAGATGAAGAGGAAGAGGGTCATGTTCAACACGGAGGGAAGGGCCAGAGAGGGGAGGCTGGAAACGGCCGTTCCCGCCGTATACCCATTTTGGATCCCTTTTCCCCACACAGGCAAATCCGGTACACGACGGGAGATCTCGCTCCACAGCCGCTCGCTGCCGTCCCAATCCAGCAGGGGCGCCAGTTTGGGGTCGAGGGCCAGGAAGTAGACGCTGCCCCGGCCCAGCCGGTGGACGGCCAGTAAAGGCAGGCCGTCCTGATGGACGAGCAGTTCGCCCTGGCGCAGGCTGCTGGCAGCGACGAGGTAGGGGCCGGGGTCGCGGAACGGCTCACCCGCGCGCTGGCTGAGAGCGGGCAAGTCATCTACGGATTCGCTGCCGGTGATGGTGACGGGGAGCAGGTCGGTGAAGGCAACGGCCGTTTTCTGCCAACCTGGCCCGCCAGTCACAACCAATTGCCCGCCGGTGTTCACCCATCCTTCAAGGGCGTCTAATTGGGTCGTCGTGAACTGACCGGTATCCACATCATTCAAAACTAACACATCCAGCCCGTTCCAGGCGGCAGGCACAGCGGGCAAGTCAACTAAATCGAGGAAAGCGACGGCCGCGCTGCTGTGTCCGCCGGTTACATTTTCCAAAAATTCCAGTTCGCCCGGTTCCGGGCTGACGACGCCGTACAAGAGGTCGTCGTCGGCCAGTTGGCTGAGTGTGCCGGTTGTGGCCTGCCCGATCAGCCGATCTTTGTCGTCGCGCAGTTCGACGGTGAGGGCGCTGGTGAAGCTGGTGATGTGAACGTAGAGTGTGACGCGCTTTTCGGATTGGGTGGGCAGGCTGATGGGGCTGGTATACACGTTTTTGTTGCCGGTTGGGCCTATCTCAATTAGAAGCTCTCCGGTAACGGCCGTTCCGCTGTTGGCTACATTTACTTGAACGGGAACGCCGAATCCCGGTTTGTAAAAGCCATCAAACCCAGCCTCGGCGGTCATCGTAATGCCAGTGTTATCCTGGGCATGGAGGGAGGGAACGGCCGTGACGGCCAACAACATCAGCAGTAAAATTTTAATGAAAGTGGGGAATCGGTTCATATGGTTTAAGGATTGATGATTGATGATTGGTAAGCGCTTTCTAATCTTCAATCTTTAATCTTTAATCTTTAATCTTTAATCTTTCCTCATCGAAACTCAATTGAATATGCTTCAATGGGTACATCGGGACGGGTTCGCTCGATCCAGGCGACCGCTTTTTCTAGTAGGCCGTGCAGATAGCCGGCGTCCGTGCCGATGGTAACGAGTCCAATAACGGCCGTTTGCCACACATCCTGGTGTTCAATCTCCGCCGCCGCCAGATTAAACTTCTGCGGCAGGCGCACGCAAAGGGATTTGACAATCCGGCGCTTCTCCTTTAATGAGTAAACACCGTTCAGGTGCAGTTTAACGACACAGGTGGCGACAACCATACGGCAATTGTCTCTCAAAGTGGCAAAGCGGCCAAAAAAGTTACTAGTTTCACTGAGGAGGCACAGAAGAACACAGAGAGGGACGTTCTTTCCAATTATCAACAATGAACGAAAAACGGCCGTTAATCATTTACGTTTTGCAGGTTACGCCTTACAATCTCCCTCATGCGTAAATATTTATCAACCTTACTCAAAATCGGCGTCACCATTATTGGGTTCATTATCATCATAACCAAGATGGATATGCGGCAAATAGGGGCGATTTTAGTCAAAATCAATTGGTCCTGGATCGCATTAGCTCTGGGACTCATTACAATCAGTTTGTTTTTACGCGCATTTCGCTGGCAGTTGTTACTAAACGGCCTGGGCGCAAAAATTCAATTCAAACGATTAGCTAACCTATATTTCATGGGTAATTTCTTCAACGCTTTCTTACTCAGCGGATTCGGCGGCGATGTGATGCGGGTTGTGGAAGCCTCCCGCAATATTCCTGCCAGCGCTGCCGCGGGCACGGTCCTGGTTGATCGGCTGACCGGCTTGTTAATGTTGTTTGTGATGGGCTTGCTGGCGCTGCCATTTCGTCCCGACAGTTTCAGCGCGGAGCAAACCTGGATGGTAGCCCTCATTTCCATCCTAGGCTTGTTGGCCGGGTTTATCTTGTTGGAAGGCAGCCTGATCCGGCGGTTTGGCAGCCGGCTGCCGGGTAAGCTTTCGCCAGTGGGGGACGGTCCCATCGCCCAGGTTTTGCAAGCAGTTCAAGGCTGTGGCTGGACGGCCATTTTCCAGGCGCTCGCCGTCTCCACCCTATTTAACCTCATCCTGACCACCTGGTGGTGGATGTCCGGTATGGCGCTCGGATTTGATATCTCCTTTGGTTACTATCTGCTCGTTATCCCCATCTTATCCATCTCCCTGCTCGTTCCCTCCGTCAGCGGATTGGGCGTGCGCGAAAACATCGCCCCCTTTCTATTTGCCCCAGTTGGACTAAGCGGTGAAGAAGCGGCGGCGCTGTCGTTTCTTGTATTTCTCTTAATGCGAATTGCCAGCCTGTTCGGCGCGCCGGTGTACATTATCTCCTTGCTCCGCCAAAACCAGGCTAATAAAGATGGCGCCAATTTCTGAAGAACCATGATCGATAGGAGGATACGATGTCTGACACATTACTAGCCCACTCCGCGCCGATGCGGCAGGATTTCTTTGAGAATCAGGGAGAATTACTCGCCAAATTGGCAGCCGAAGGCCAAACGCCCGACGCTCTTTTTGTCGGCTGCTCCGACTCCCGCGTCACGCCGGAACGGATGCTGGATGCGCAGCCCGGCGACTTGTTCATGCTGCGTAATATCGCCAATATCATCCCGCCCTATATCCAAACCGAGATCGGTATCGCTTCCGTTCTTGAATATGCCGTTCTGCACCTGCGCGTTCCACACATCATCATTTGCGGTCATACCGATTGTGGCGGTATTAAAGGATTGGATAAGAACATTGACATGAGCCGAGAACCGGCCCTTTCCCGCTGGCTTGATTTAGCGCGCCCGGCCCAGCGCGAGGTGGACTTTCGTTTGCGCGACCTCGCCCCGGAAGAACGCCATATTGCCATTGTCGAGCGCAATGTCATCCACCAACTCCGTAATGTGCAAAGCTATCCGTTTGTTCGTGAAGCTCTGGAAGCCGACCAGCTGGAACTGCATGGCTGGGTATACCATCTGGAACGCCAGCAAATCAGTTTTTATGATCCCGGCGCTGATCAATTCAGCTTTTTATAGACCCCGCGCCAGCAACGGCCGGCCTGATAATTCTGCTTGCTTAAAGAGGCCAGAAGATCGGCAGGAAAATCACCATCAAGACCCAAATAAGCAAGGTTAAAGGCAGTCCCACTTTGGTGTAATCAAAAAAGCGGTAATTGCCGGGACCATAGACCAAAACTGAGGCTTGATGCCCAATAGGAAATAAAAATGAGTTGGACGCAGCAATCCCGACGCCCATCACAAAGGCGCGTGGATCAACACCCAGGCTGCTGGCAGCGCTGATGGCAATGGGCGCTACTAATACGGCCGCCGCCGCATTGGACATGAATTCTGTGATGATGGTGGTCAGAATAAATAGACCAATCATAGTGGCTTGAGGGCCGAGGTGGCCCACAGCCCGGATGATGGAGTCGGCCAGGAATTGGGCCGTCCCTGTTTTGTCCATCGCAATCCCCATTGGCAACATGCCGGCTATGAGAAATACGGATTGCCATTCAATGGCGCTATATGCCTCATCCATCTTTAACGTGCCTAAGAGGACCATCACGATGGAAGCTAAAACGGCCGCTGTCGATATGTGGAGTGTTCCCATTGAAACGAGGATTATCATGGCAACAAATACGATCAATGCCAAGGGGGCTTTATTCAAACGCCTTTGTTCGAGCTCAATTGGGGCTAATAACAGGAATGAATCTTCACTTTGCAGCGCGTTAATCCGATCGCGACGGCCGTGCAACAGGAGTGTATCGCCCAATTGCAATTGGATATCGCCTACGCGTCCCACAATTGATTCTTCATAGCGCCAGATTGCTAACACGGTTAGGCCGAAACGATTACGAAACTCAACTTCAGAAACGGTTCGGCCAACGAAATCAGCTTTTTGACTAATCACAACTTCGGCCACGGCCGCTTCCGGAGATGTCAGATCGAGATCGCTGAGTTTTAGTTCCGGTTCTATTCCCACGCCTATTTCGCGCCGCACTTGAAGGAGTTGATTAGCCGCCCCCTTCACTAACAAGAGATCCCCGGCCTGGATATGGGCATTAGGCAGCACGCCCAACCGGACACGGCCGTCACGGATTATTCCCATTATCGTTAAATCGTGTGTCTCTCCCAGCCGACTTTCACTAATTGTATCGCCAATCAGCGGGGAATCGGGCAGCACTTTCAGTTCGGTTAAGTAATCACGGAGTTTATACTGCCCAACCAGGTTTGAGGTGTCGGGGTTTTCTCGGTCTGGGAGCAAGTGACGGCCGATTATGATCATGTACAGTATGCTGCTGACCATGATGATTAGCCCCATAGGCGTATAGTCGAATAAAGTAAATGGCTCTAACCCGGCATCGGCCAGGGCGGCGCTAACTAACAAGTTGGGCGGCGTTCCGATGAGGGTGGTCACGCCGCCTAGCAATGAACCAAATGCCAGGGGGATGAGTAATTTTGAGACGGGAATTTTGGCGCGACGACCAATACTGATGACCGCTGGCAGCAATACGGCCGTTGCCCCAATGTTATTCATAAACGCCGACATCGCGCCGACAGTCAGCATGATAAAAAAAGTCAGCCGCCACTCATTAATACCGGCCACTTTCAAAATATGCTGACCAATAAAATCAGCTACGCCGGTAGTGGTCAAACTGGCGCTTATAATGTAAATAGCCCAGACAGTAATAACGGCCGGATTTGAAAAACCGGAGAAAGCCTCATCAGTCGTCAATAGACCAGTGAGCAGGAGAGTTAACAAAACCATCATCGAGATAACATCAACTCGAAGCCGCTCCGAGGCAAACAGGATGATGGCAACTCCCAAGATCAACAAGACAAGGCTAATTTCAGTGGTCACATAAACCTCCAAAATTTGTTTAACTGAAATTCAAAACAAAGCAGTAACAACATACATGCAATTTTATGTCATGTACCGCATGTAGGCTACAAATGTAACATTGGTTTAATCAACCATCATTCGATAAAGGGCGCGCTTCAAATGAGTTGGTAATTCATAGGGCGATTGGCTCCTGGAGGGCAGCCTGCTCAAACCATCTAACCGCTTGTCGGAAAAAGAATAATGGACATGGTTCAATAATCCCGAAATCATCTTTACAGTTTGCTGTGGATTTCAATCCACAGCTAAAGACGGAAGTGCGTTGAAACGCACTAAAAACGCATCAAAACGACCGCCATTAACCTGTTTTAACAGGTTTCCTTCTTTTGCCGGGCATTTTAATGCTCGGCGATCACGGTGAGACTGTAAAGATGAATAGCTCATTTCTGAACCATGTCGTAATTTGACATTTCGTAATGGTAAGGATAGCATGTTGACCAATAATTGGGGTAAGACAGCGCATGAACCTGGCTTATCGTGAATAGTGTGAGTGGGGTTAAACATTCACACATCATTATCAGACAGGTTGACGAGGTGGAGGTTACTCACCGCAAGGTGGGTACGAACAAATCAGATTTTTGCCAACACAGGCAGCAAGTTGATTTGGAAAGTCGAAAGATCAGCGGGTGCCTCCCAGGGCGGCCACGCTCTGTTTCTTAGCCCCTTCATGAAAGTGATGCGACAAACTGGCCTGGGTAACCGGCCTACAAAACGCATTGCGCGTGGCATTTTAGTAAGCGGCAATTGGTATTTAGTAACCAATAATGTAAGGATGTAATGGGTTACTATACTGATTGACGCAGCAATGTTGAAGGGGCGTTCCCAGTCAGAATCACAAATTAAGGGTACGCCACTCATGTGAAGCGCATGGCAGGATAGGCTGCGTTTTATGTGTCTTATACACGCTCTGCATGGAGGTAATGACATGTGTGGTATTGTTGGTTATGTTGGGCCGCGACAGGCGCCAATGGTAATTTTGAAAGGATTAAAACGATTAGAATATCGTGGGTATGATTCGGCGGGAATTGCTGTGTTGGAGGGAAACGGCCGTTTTGCCATTCGACGGGATGCCGGTAAGCTGTCTAACCTGGAAGCGCTACTGCAAACTTCGCCGCTTCAAGGGTGTGCCGGGATTGGGCACACTCGCTGGGCCACGCACGGGGAACCCAACCAGCGTAACGCCCACCCGCACCTGAGCATGAACGGCCGTGTCGTTGTCGTTCACAATGGCATTGTTGAGAATTTTCTGGAATTACGCGAGGAACTGGAAGCGGAAGGCGTTACCTTTGCCTCGGACACGGACACGGAAGTGATTGTGCAGATGGTAGAACGGTTTATAGAATCGGGCCTGGACATGGAAACGGCCGTTCGCCAGACACTCAAGCAGCTGCGCGGAGCCAATGCTGTGGTCGTCATGGGGTTGGATCGGCCCGATGAACTGTTCTGCGCCCGATTAGGCAACGCTGGCGGCATCACACTGGGCCTGGGCGAGGGTGAAATGTTTCTCGCCTCCGACATCCCGGCCATATTGGAATACACGCGCCAGATGATTTTCCTGGAAAACCACCAGATGGCCCATCTAACGCCAACTGGTTACCGGGTCATGGACTTAGACGGCCAGCCCCTTTCGCCCGATGTGCAAACAATCTCCTGGGACCCGGTCAGCGCGGCCAAGGGGGAGTTCAAACATTTCATGCAAAAGGAAATCTTTGAACAACCCCGCTCGATTGTGGATACTTTGCGCGGCCGGGCTGATTTTGAGAACGGCCGTATTCACCTGCCTGAAATGAACCTGACCCCTGAACTGGCCCAACGCATCAACAAGCTTTACATTACCGCCTGCGGCACCAGCTACTACAGCGGGCTGGCCGGGAAATTCATGATTGAGGCCCTGGCACGCATCCCGACTGAAGTGACTTACGCTTCCGAGTTTCGTTATTATGACCCGATTATTGATAAGCAGACGGCCGTTCTCGCCATCACCCAATCTGGGGAAACGGCCGATACCCTGGCCGCCAGCGAACAAGCTAAAGCACAAGGCGCAACCCTCTGGTCTATCGTCAACGCCTTCGGCAGCCAATCCATGCGCATCTCCCATGGCTGCATCCCCATGCAAGCCGGGCCGGAAATCGGCGTCGCCAGCACCAAAGCGTTCACCACCTCCCTTGTAGACCAATATATGCTCGCCTGCGCCCTCGGCGACCTGCGCGGCACACTCTCCAACCGGCGGCTGCGCCAGCTCGTCAGTGACTTATCCCAACTACCCGACTTGGCTGGTCGCGTCCTTGACCGTGACCAGGAATACCAGGAATTAGCTAACCAATTCTTCAAAGTACAAAACTTTCTCTACCTGGGCCGGGGTATCAACTATCCCATTGCCCGCGAAGGCGCCCTTAAGCTCAAAGAAATTAGCTACATTCACGCCGAAGGCTACCCGGCCGGAGAGATGAAACACGGCCCCATCGCCCTCATAGATGAAACCATGCCCGTCATCGCCATCGCCACCAAAGACCATTTATATGAGAAAATGATCAGCCAGATACAGCAGGCTAAAGCCAGGGGGGGGACTGTCATCGCCGTTGCCACTGAAGGGGATGTTGCTATTGCTGACGAAGCCGACTATGTTATTTATGTCCCTGAAGCGCCTGCACTGCTGGCTCCCATTGTCAATGTCATCCCGCTGCAACTGTTCAGCTACCATGTCGCTGTCCGCCGCGGCGCAGATGTAGATCAGCCGCGCAATCTGGCAAAAAGCGTCACTGTCGAGTAAATTTAGAAGCGAGGTTTGGGGATTTTGAGCGATCCCCAAACCCCGCCATGCTATAAGGAGCGTATCTTTTATGACCTATACCCCTGAACGGGCGCTGTTTATTTATGCCCACCCTGACGATATCGAGTTTGGCGTGGCCGGAACGGCCGCTCTGTGGGCCAAGAACGGCGCTGAAGTGACTTACGTTGTCATCACCGACGGCAACGTGGGCAGCCATGAGGCGGAGATGACGGCTGAAAAATTGGCCGAAACCCGCCGCGCCGAACAAACCGCTGCGGCTGACGTTGCTGGAGCTTCTTGCGTGTTCCTCGGCTACCATGATGGGATGTTGCAACCTACAATGGAACTGCGTAAACAGTTGGTAAAGCTCATCCGACAGTATCAACCCAACGTCGTTGTTTGCGGCGACCCCACGATGTATTTTCCACCGGGCGGCACGCGCATTAACCACCCCGACCATCGGGCGGCTGCCCAGGCTGCCATTGACGCCGTTTTCCCGGCTGCCGAAATGCACCTGCTCTACCCCGACCTGGATGAAGCTGGAATTGTCGCCCACAAGGTGAATTACGTGTATGTTTCTTACGGCCGTGATGCCAACTATTACGTGGACATCAGCGAAACGATGGATACTAAAATTAAGGCGCTGCGCCAGCATGTAAGCCAACTTGGCGACTGGGACCCAGAGGATCGGCTGCGAGAATGGGCCATAGGAACTGGAAAAAAGGTTGGTTTCAAGTACGCGGAAGCGTTCCAACGGATTGTGCTAAAAGAGGTGGAAGATTAGGCAAAAGCCTTCCCAAAGGTTAGCCTGATAAAACTAGCTAACCATTCGTAAGCCTCCAGGAGGATGCTTTAGTAAAAGCCAATTTGTCCTGACCCGTAATAATAGCTGTAAGAATGTCGTCTATACTATGTAAGTGAGAGGGCCCAAACAAATAATCAAACGAATTGAGGTCAAGAAAGCGGCCTTGACAGATGTCAAACGGTTTAGCTAATTGCCCAATGAAAGTAGTAACCTAACAGGGTGACCTCTCAAGCAATTATGAAGCCATCAGCTAATGCTGGTGGCTTTTTTATTTGTTTTTGCCAGCGGCTAAAATAGCTGGTGTGGGAAGAAACCAGATCAGGGGGACGGAATCAGGGGAAGACGGCCGTTACGGAGCAGCCTGCCACATGACATCCATCTGGCGACGAATGTGATTCAACTGCGCCATGGTCAATTGTAGCGTTGCCTCACACGAAGCAACTTCCTTGCGAGCAATTTGGAGCTGGTGCGAAGCGGTAACCAACTCATCATGCAACGTCTCCTCTTTCTCCTTCAACTCTTTAAGTATTATTTCTTCCTGTTTATCCTTTGTCATTGTCCACCTCCAAGGAGATGGTGATTTCAATGGCTCTGTGCAGGGCAGGGTGTGGGGCGAGGATGAATCGTCAGCATAGACGAGTACACAGAAACTTTCATCACCTACCAGTACTTTAGTCCTATTTTACCCCCGAAATGCTTACAAGTCCGGTTAAGATCACGTTAATTTTGAAGAGGGTTGATCACATAAGCATGAATTGTACCGGCGGCATCGCCGATGAATAACCAACCTTACGTTTACTGTAAATAAACCTTCGGGAGGCTCCTTCAAGGGCTTCAATAATGCTTGAAACCTCCCGGAGATTGGTTTCACTTACGGCACAGGCGTTACAACAAACCCCTTAGGCACAACCTGCTCAAAAGGAGGGGCCGTCGGCGGCGTTTCATCCACAAACTCAATCCCTTCCTCAGGAAATCCAATCCCTACCAATAATCGCATGATCTCCTTTTTGGCATTCTCGTTGGCAATCGTAAGCAGTTCACTTCCCTGAGCTTCTTCCAACAACTGCTGCTCGGCAATTTGGCGCACTTCCGTTTCTAAATCGGGATCAGCGCGAGTCAACAGCCCTGTGTCCCGATCAACCACATGCGATTTGTCATTATTCAGCACTGGCAAATCATCGAAGATTTGGGCCTCCGGCACATGGATAACGACCTTATCTGGCCCCCAGACCTGAATATCTTCCGGCGTCATATCCCGCAGATCAATCCCGGCCACGACAGTCCCATTGGCGACAAACACCATCGTTTCACCCAACGCGCCCCACAACACATCTTGGTTGCGTTCGGCCGTCACCACTTTTTCAAATTCAGACGAAACAGTAATGAGGCGGGCCTCATCTTCCATGTTGCGCAAAATGGCGCTGGGGTTGGGCAAGATAACCGGCGTGGCCGGTAAAACCAACCGGCGCACTAAATCGCCAATGGGTTGGACGACCGCTTCGTCCGCCTTGTTGACTGTTGAGATCACCAAATACGCTGCCACCGAACCAATAATAAAAAATATGATCAAAAACACATAAGCAACTTTTTGCAGCATCATTTACTCCTCGTGCCAGGCAAGCCATTTTCAAAATCCTGCCATCTATACGCGCCATTATAAAGAAAACTCTCGTGAAGCATAAGTTACGCCGCCAACCAATAGCCGCTTTTGACAATATCATAGCTAATTCGGAGTAGTCGGGGGACGGCCGTTTCTCATTTTCCTTTAATCTTAAACTTACGCTATTTTAACATTTCAGGCCAAAATAGAGACCGTTAACAAAAGGCTATCAGCCTAACATGAAACGAACGTTTAATGGAGGTCAAAGATGAACACACGTTCCCTTTTCCGTATCTTATTCGTTCCTCTGATGATTGTTAGTCTGAGTAGTTGTGCTGGTAACGCCGGACAAGAGCCAACTGCTACCGTTGTAGGCCATGGTGCTTCCTCAACGGTGCAAGATGAACGGCCTGTTAGCCCTGCCCCCCTTACAAACACAACCACCCCACTCATCGTAGAGGAACAAACATTGATTGACCTGTACGCCAATGTCAATCCATCGGTCGTCAATGTACAGATTGTATCCAACCTGGATGCCGTTGGCAGTGGCAGTGATTCGAACGCCCCCATGCCAAACTTCCCGGAAATTCCTGGTTTCCCCAATCTGCCTGATTTGCAGCCATTTAACCCAGGGCCGCAGCACGGGCTTGGCTCCGGGTTTGTGTACGACACAGACGGACACATCATAACCAACAATCATGTTGTCAACGGCGCCGACAAAGTCACCGTCACCTTCGCCGATAACACCGAAGTGGACGCCACGGTGGTCGGCGTTGACCCCGATTCCGATCTGGCCGTGCTTGAGGTAGATGTTGACCCCGCTCTGCTGCACCCCATCCCGTTAGGCGAATCGGATACGCTTCAGGTGGGCCAGTTTGTTGTCACCATTGGTAATCCTTTTGGCCTGGATGGATCTATGACTACCGGGATTGTGTCCGGTTTGGGGCGGCAACTTCCTTCTGGGGCCGTCACACCATCCGGCCAGGCATTCACCATTCCCGACATCATTCAAACGGACGCGGCGATTAACCCTGGCAATTCGGGCGGACCGCTGCTGAATTTGCAGGGCGAACTCATTGGCGTCAACACCGCCATCGCCACCAACAATGGCGCTTTTTCCGGGATTGGTTACGCGGTTCCGGTTGATACGGTGAAACAAGTGGCGCCGGAGTTGATTAAGAACGGCCGTATCGAACACCCCTGGTTAGGCATCGCCGGCAGCACCCTCGACCGTGACATCGCCCAGGAAATGGATCTTGATCCTGACCAACACGGCGTCCTGATCGCCGAAGTCGTTGCCGACAGCCCGGCTGATAAAAGCAGCCTACGTGGCAGCGACACCACGACGACCATTGACGGCCTGGATGCACGCATCGGCGGCGACATCATCGTTGGGATTGACGGACAGACCATCAACGAATTTGATGAGTTGCTAACTTACATTGTCAATGATACAAAAGTTGGGCAAACTGTGACCCTGGACATTCTGAGAGATGGGGACCCACAAGAAGTGACCGTCACCCTCGAAGCCCGCCCACAGAATGACGAATAAGCTCGACTTTGTACAAAATTCGAAATCAGAAATATTTCCAGATAATTTTGTAACCAGAGTGAGAATCTGATTTTAGTCAATGCAACTTTACTCGAGTACGAATATTTGAACATCGCATAAAAAGAGTGACATGCAAAT
>JAJRYT010000244.1 GCA_024275635.1 Chloroflexota bacterium
CCAGTATGAAACTAATGCCGACGCCATAACTGGTTGTTTTCCCCAGATATTCCTTGGGCCACATGGGGAAACCAGATACGGCCGTCCCGTCATGATGCCAGGCATAAAGCGCCCCATTATCGGCCGCAACAATAACTTCAGGTCGGGCATCTCCGGCAATATCGCCAATAACAGGCGATGCGCCCACCGTGCCCCCAACACTCTTGCCGCCGGCCCACCCGGCCAGGTCATTACCTGATCCGTTCCAGGCATAAACCTTAAAACCATATGTGGGCTTATCCGGGCTGTTCGTGTAATAGAAATCTCCTGTCCCAATGACAATATCCGGCATACCATCTTCATCAAGATCGGCGATGGCCGGAGAAGATTGGAATGATTCCAGGCGATATTGGGGAAAACCGGGTAAAATCTCTCCCAGGTGATTAACGACATATACCGATCCGCCACAATAGCCTGGCGCCCATCCGGCCGGAAGTTGATAGGGGCAAGTCCATCCACCAGAGTCGCCGCCATACCGATCGTCAAAATTCCCCTCGGCAGTTCCTATGATGATGTCCAGGTAGCCATCTCCATCCATATCGGCTAAAGCGGGCGAACTCCAGGTAGTGTCTGCCAGTTTGCCCACGAGATCAGTCCAGGTTGGGAACCTGTTCAAGAGATCACTGCTTGGTGGAAAGCCAGCCATCAACTGCCCGTTATGGTGCCAGGCGTAAAGACGTTTATCGAATCCGCCAGCAACTATTTCTAAATCGCCATCGTTATCCAAATCACCAATGGCTGGCGTGGAAAAGATAGTTTGTTCATAATCGGTGGCATAGGATCCTTGACTGTATTGAGGCCAGCCTGATTCCAGTTTGCCATCACTCGTGCCGTCATATTCAATGACAATCATGCCGCCGCGGGTTTTATTGAGAAAAGTATGGATTGACCCAAACCCTACTACAATTTCTAACTTGCCATCCAAGTCAATATCTCCTACCGCTGGTGAAGAGGCGATAACTTCTGTCCCGGCGGCCATGTTGGGAATATCGTTGGCGATATCCCTGGTTAACAGGACCTTACCACTGGGTGAGCCATCATCTTTAATGACCATGATGACGCCGTTATTTGTTGCCAACAAAATATCTAATTTGCCGTCTCCGTCAAAATCTATGAGAGACGGAGAGCTTAAATGACAGTCGTCAACCCCTCCCGGACAAGTTCCGGAGGGTAATGTACGCTCTAAAGTTGTGGGTTCTGGGTCTGCCTGGGGCGAACCGGAAGAGGGTGAAACGATGATGAAAAAGACGAGCAAAAAGGCTGTAGAAAAGATAATGAAAAGAAAGTCAGGATATGACTTGAGTTTTTTTATTCGCATTCGATGTTTTCCCTGGAAGATTAGATCAAATCTCATAACAGTTACATGTAGGTTACTAGATTTTTTGGGTGGCTCCAATAGGAAAAACGGGACGTATCAAAAATGTTGGGTTAATCGTTATTAGATTGGTGAATTTGCTGCCATAAGTTCCGAACGAATACTCTGATAGAAAACCGGCGGATTTGTAGAATAAACCGAATCGCATGATCTCTCATGATCAGATAAGGTTTGTTGAGCGTTTGTACAAAGCGGAACAACTTTAATTCAATGTCAAAAGAAATTCCTTGTTGTTTTATTTGGTCCTCAAAACGTTCTTGCGTAAACTGGTAAAGTCGAATATCAAACTGGTTGTATTTACGAATGACAGCTAAGTCTGCCTCGGGTATGTTTTCTCGTGGAGGCCGGTTTTTGGTAACATTACGGCTAAGATAAAATACATGAGGCCAGCCAAATTTGCGCTTGAGTAAAAGATAGGTTTCGTCAAACCGTTCTGTAATGCCAACAACGGCGAAATGTTCACATAGATTTTTCTTGGCGGTTTCTAACATTTCTTCTGTGCAAGGGCCAAATCCCCGCTTGTGCCAATTGCCAGATATCATTCTGGTTTGCAGATTATCCATTTCCCAGGACGCATGGCGTTCAACGTAGCTGATCAGGTCCATTTCGCCTGATTTGAGCAGGTTGTAAAGCGGCCCGCGTGTTTCCCGGCAATCATAATAATAGTTAGATATGACGCGCTCAATGGGATCGCGCAGGATGGCAATGTAGGTGGCTGGTTGGGCGAGTTTTTTATGAATGCCAAATCCCAGGTGGCCGAATAAAAGTTTGAGTCGCGCTTTATGTTCTGCTGGTAGATCGTCGAATCCATCTAAGCTTCCATCCGGGTTAAATTTGGACATGGAAGTGGAGTAGCTTTCTTCTTTTTTGTAATGTCTTTCTATGATGGAAGTGGCGGTGATCCCGGCTGTTTTAGGGATGTGCATGAAGATCAGCGTGTAATGTTTGGGGAGCGGCTTATTTACCATAATGATTGATGTTATTGTTTGTGCGCTGTCAGGAAGAGCTCGCCGCCGCTCCAGAGGAGGATGGCGGTTTCGACCTCGTTCTCCTGGTGGGCGGCGGCAAATTGTCGGGCCTGAAAGTACGCGCCGTTGCTTATTGCTAATGAGCGAATGGCAATGAATTTACCTAGCTGGCGCAGGAATTGTTGGGGGGCATGGATGAATGTCGCCAGTTTGGGCGGTTTGGCCCCTAAATGGCGGCTCAAGGCTTGCAGTGCGGTTTTGTCCAGGGTCATGCTGCGCGCCGGGGCCAGTTTGACGGGGTGTAATCCGGCGTGCCGCAGAGCTTGTTCGTAGCCGATGATGTTGGGGCGGGTTTCGTTGATGCCTACGTCCATTTCGGCGGTGGCGTCGCGGGCCAGGGTTTTCTGCTCGTTGTTGGCGACGCTGATGCAGGGTTCGTTGATGGCGCAGAGACGGCCGTCTCGCTTCAACACCTTACCAATATTCTCCAAAAACAGGGGCAGGTTCGAGGAGTGATGCAACGCCGCGGCGCAAAACACCAGGTCAAAACTGCCCTCAAAAAATGGCAGCCGCTCGCCATCGCCAATCAGCCGGTCAAAATAAACCCCGGCATGGTCCATAATCGCTTTGGCCCGGCCCAGCCCCACGTTTTCGTCAGAAACCACGTCCAGGGCGACGACGCGGCAGCCCCGTTTAGCAAACTCCTTCGCCGCCCAGCCCCGGCCGGCGCCCAGATCGAGAATCGTCTCCTCACCTGTCAGCTTCAGTTCGGCCAGCGCCAGGTCAAAACTGCGGGCCACGCCAATCCAGGGTTCCTCCGGGTAGTAGGGGATTTGGAGATCCACGCTGTCTTCCACAATTTCATAAATGCCCAGGTTTTTGTGGTAAGTCACCCAGCCCTCGGCTTCGACGGCTTTGGAGGCCCAGCTTTCATCATTCAAATGCAGGTGAGGCAGCCCTTTTTGCACCGGGTAAGCGGCGGCGCACGGCGCGCAGGTCAGGGTTCCTTCCCAGATTTCCCCGTCTTTGGTCTCTGTGGTTTCAATTTGCAATGACCCGCCGCACTGTGGACAGCAGATCAATTCTGTTAATTCCGATTTCATATTTTTTACCGTGTTTGTTTGATAGTGCTTTTATTGTCCCAAATATCTTTGGAAGAGCAAGCGCCTTGGTAAGGTTTTTTTGACACGAATGGCGCGAATCACATGAATTAAAACCGTCTAAATTCGTGCAATTTGTGTAATTCGCGGCAGTTTTTTTAGTTGCCGCTTTGCCGCCATACGGGACACGGAATACGGATAACGGATGACCAAAGCGCTAAATTAATAATGAACGGTTACTTAGCTCGACTTTGTACAAAATTCGAAATCAGAAATATTTCCAGATAATTTTGTAACCAGAGTGAGAATCTGATTTTAGTCAATGCAACTTTACTCGAGTACGAATATTTGAACATCGCATAAAAAGAGTGACATGC
>JAJRYT010000245.1 GCA_024275635.1 Chloroflexota bacterium
TGGATGCAATTTTGCCAAATTTGCGGCGATCGCGCTGCGCGCGAGGGCGGGAACTCGCTACCGCTCGCCCGCCGAAGAGACAGTGATCAGTGGTCTTGATGAGATGGGGAACGACGCGCCAGCGCCACCCGGAGGCCGACAAAGCGGAACGGTCGCCGGGGGCGGAGCTGCCACGGGAAGCCGCGGGCGCGCTGTAACGGTAGAGAGCCCACGAACCGCCGCGCAAGACGCGCCAGGCATCGCTATCGTCAACCTCATCATCATCGGGGTTTTTATGCTTGTTGCCGCACCATTCCCACACGTTGCCGCTCAAATCATACAGGTCAAGCGCTTCGTTTTTGCCGGTTGGATAAAGGCCGACGGCCGTTGTCATGCCAATGCCCCCCTCGTCTGTGTTCGCTTTTTCTTTGTCGAATGTGTTGCCCCAGGGGTAGGGACGGCCGTCCGTATTCTTCCCGTTCCAACGCGCCGCCACCTCCCACTCATACTCATGCGGCAGCCGAATCTCCTGGCCCAGCTTATCGCTCAACCAGCGGCAAAACGCCGTCGCCTGATACCAGCTTACCGTCTCGCGGGGGTGGTTGGCGTAAGGAAAGGCTTGCTCGCCAATTTCCCGCAAAGAATACTTCCCGTCATTCCAATCCTCTGCTTCCTCTGGCATCTTCGCCCACCAACGGCCGTCATCGAAATCTTCCGCATCAATAAAACATTGGAACTGGGCGTTGGTGATGGGGTAGCGGGAAAGTTGAAACGGGGATTTTATCTCAACTGGCCGCTTGTCAAAACTCCGAAAAGCACTCTTGTCCCCGCCAATCGTATACGTCCCCGCCGGAACCTCGTTCCCCCAGCGAATATCCGGCAGTCCCGTCTCCGGGTCTACGCCCACGCCGGGGCGGGGGTCGCCCAACTGCGCCAATACCTGCCCGGCCAGCGCCCGGTCCTGCGGCGGCAGCGCGCCCCGTATGGCAATCGCCTTATGCCATGCCTGCACCCGGCTCAACTTCTCCCGCGGCGCGTCGGGGTCGAGATGCAACTCATTCTCAGCCACGACTTGTCCAGCCAAAAATGCGCCCCACCAATCAGCCTCAGCCGCCTGTCCATCCGGCGACGGCGCTTTGTTATCGTACAAAGCCTCAATCAACCCCCACTGCATCACCGGCCGCGCCGCCGCCCCGGACAGCAAGACCACTTCGCGCCAATGGGCCGGGTTCTCACGCGCCAAAGCAACCAATTTCTTGGGGAAATCCGTCGCGTCCAACAAGTACACGGCCGCCAGGTATTCCTGGAAGGTGCGGTGGGGGAAGCGGTACACGTCGTCGCTGTCGTCGGCGTTACTGCCGTGGTCCTCCAACAGCCCAGCCCGGTCACGCACGTACTCAATCACGTCGTCCAGGTCTAACTCGCTGCCGCGGCTCCGGTGCTTGTACAACGTGCCTGCCAGCAGCGCGCTGGGAATATCGGCCGTCTGCGCCCGTTCCGGCTGGTCACGGTGGGTGCTGAAGGCCACTTCCGACAGCGCCTTCAGCAGCCGTTCCGTGTCCATCCCCAACTCCTCGGCCAACGTGTGCGTTTCTTGACCGGTAACTATTTTAGAACGCCGCCATAAATCCAGCAGCAAAATCACGCTCAAACGATATAACTCTTCGCGCCGCTGCGGCAGCGCCCCGCCTTCCCGCCCGCGATGGATGTACACCATCATCGTCAGCAGCAGCGGGTGGCGGGCCATCTCCTGCAAATTGGGGATTTGTTCGATTTGTCGGGAAAGACTCTCATGGTACGTCTGGGCATTCTCCGGCCCCAGCGTCGGGTCTTGCTCTCCCATCACCGTGTACCACTGCTCAATGAAAAATTGAATTTGTTCGTCGCTAAAATCCAGCAGGCGCGTCACGCTAAAATCGCGCAGTTCCCAACCGCTGCCATAAGCATAGGGGCGGCTGGTCACCAACACCCGCACCCGGCGAAACTCACGGGCAAACCGTTCAATGTTGGTTTTCAACGCCTCACGCACGGCCGTCGCCTTGTCCACCTCGTCTAACCCATCCAGCAAAAGAATGCCGCCTTCCTCTTGCAGCCGCTTTTTCAACAACGGCGCATACCCGGCCAAACCAATAGCGGGGCGGCTCAAATCGGCGGCGATGAACTCCCAAATGCTCTGCCCCTGGGAAAGGCCGCGGGCGGCATATTCGCGCAGAATCACCCGCACCTGCCAGAGGCGCAAATGCCCCAATTCCCAGCCATGCTGCCGCAGATGATCCTGCGTGACGGTGACGCCGGCTCCATGCTCGCCGGCCAACCGGTCGCCGGTTAAACACAGGGTCAGGTAATTCACCAATGTTGATTTACCAGAACCGGGCGCGCCCAAAAGAACCAGCTTTTTGTTTTCGGCGCGGCCGATAGCTTTCAAAGCAGGTTCGCGTTCCAGGCGTTCGCCATGCTCTAATTTATCCAAATTGATGGCTAATTGGGACGGGTCGCGCCCCTTTTGCGGAGCGGGCACGTCCAACGAGGTAAAGATGCGCTCCAACGCCAGCTTTTGGCCGCCCAAGCCCGCTTCTTTGATGTCTACCAGCGCCATAGAGGGCGGATAGCCGCATACGCCCATGAGATGATCAGTAATTCCCGCAGTCAAAATCTGGTATAACAATAGCCTCATTTTCGTAAAGATTCAAGGAGAAAAGAGGCGACATAATGAAGATAAGAAAGCATTTATCAGCAGATGGCTTATTTAAGATGGTAAGAAAGGGATTCAA
>JAJRYT010000246.1 GCA_024275635.1 Chloroflexota bacterium
AAGCCATCAACTGCATTTTCGCTTCCAGGGCCATTACCATGCCTACGAAACGCTGCTGTGCGCCAAAGTTATCCTGCGGCGTGCCAAAGTGGAAATCCACATGGAACTGTTTGGCCCATTCCATCTCCTTAACAATCGTCCAGGCGGAAGCTTCGGTCGTGACGCTGGTATCGCCGCCCGCCCAGCGTAAAGTAGCAAAGTCAGCTGGGTTCATCATCTGGGTTAAATGCGGATCGCCGCCAGCATAAACGATGCGTAACATGGCCGGATTCGCCGGTGGCACAACGGTATCGCCATCTGTGGGATCGGCATCTACCGCAGCAATAGCGGCCATTATCATAACCGGATCAGGCATGAAAGCTTCTCCATTGCCGCTCTGCATAACCAGGCTCAGCAGGTTATAACGGGAATACCAATAGCCTTCTTCTTCAGCGTCGGTAGCGTTAAAACCGGGGACGCCGGGCAGCGTCGGCGGCGCTTTGGCCGCCGAGTGGGCGGAAGCATTGGGAGCGATCATGAACACAAAAGCAGTCAATGCCAGGAAGATAAGCAGGATTTTTGATTTCATTATTTCTCCTTTAATTTGTAACTAGACACTGGCGTTTTTACTTTTCCCGGTGTAGGGCAATTTTCAGCATCGCCTTGCGCACCAGAGAGAAACCTGAGATTCACCAGACTCCAGTTTGTAAACAATATCAATTCAAAAGATTAAAAAAATTTACCATAATGCTAAGACATCCTCCCGGAGGTTCACGGGCGTTAGCTGGTTTGGTCAGGCTAACCTCCAGGAGGGTTAGGTGTTATGATTTACCGTGAAAATGTTTTTTTAAGTATCACCTCCTTTTTAGGTTTGCACGGGTAAGCGGCAATATGTAAGGACACAAAATGAATGAAAACAAGAGTCGCTGCTGGAAATGCCTCCGCTCCAATCACCGTCCACTGTTGCATTGGCGACCGGGTCACGGCCGCTGCCGCTGGCAGGCGGCCGTACCAGAAGCTGGCACCAGCCAGTCTGCCCACATGCCAATTGGTCGGAGGTAATGATGGGGGGCCGCCGCCGTTATGTATGTATAGATTGTTTTACTTGTTGTACAGTGAGGGGAACGGCCGTTTTTTCTTCCCGGATTGCTTACATTAATGTAAAAAACGGCGGGCGATGATTATGCTGTAATCTTATCCTTGTTTTCAGAAGTGATGAGCAGACAGTTATCGGAGCCAAAATCGTTGGGGATGTAATTGTCAGCTTCCCAGGCGTTAAACCAATACTCACCGTTAGCCAGATACCGGAACTGGATATCTTGGCCCGGCTGAAGCTCAATTATGGTCTTGTAAGTGCCTTTTTTGCTTCGTTTCAGTGGTGTCGCTGTTTTGTCCCAATCGTTGAAATCGCCGACAACAGAAAGCGTATCAATCTCAAGGCCCTCTGGTAACTCAGCCTTCGCAATAGCAAATGTAACCTTATAAACTTGTCGTGATTTAACGAATTGTTTTTGGATCATCAAGACCTCCTCAAAGATGATTTGTCATAGGGAACTTTATGGTGTCTAGTATAAAGTCGCGTCCGATACTTGTCTGTCGTAATTCCGACACGAGAAGCTTGTCCTTGTAGTCACCCTCGACTGCGCAGGGACAAAACCCGCCGCTACATTTGACGACACCCCGTAAATTTGAAAGGTTTCAAGCAATCTCATGAGACGAAAATCACTATTCGGGCTAATGCGCATCCTCCTGACAATCATGCCCCCTCCCTCTGCCACCGACAATACCAACACCACCCTGCCTACGCCGGGCGAACGATCCGGCTCCACTTTGGCGCGTACAATGACGGCCTGAGCGGGCAAACAGGTCTATATCTGAACAACGTCGCGCTGCTCATCCGGCAAACCAGCATTTGGGCTAACCAGGTGTATTTGCCGCTGGTAATCAAAGAGTGCGCTGGGGGCTTCAGAAGAAAATCTAACACGAATTTCACGAATGACACGAATTAGAAAATGCTTATTCGTGCCATTCGTGTCGAAAAATCTCTTTCACCTGTTACCAAACTGTTACACAACCTTGACCTGTCTGTGATGTTGGGCGGCTATAGTAGGCTGCAAAATACAAAATTTGGGAGGTCATGATGAATGATTTAGCCGTTGTAGAGCAGATTTTGCGCAACCGGCATCTATTTTTTGAGGATATCCGAGAGGGGTTTGACTTACAGCCCAAAATGCGGGCGATGCTGATTTCCAGCATTGTGTTCCTGGCGTTGTACGGCGCGGTGCTGGGGTCCACCCACAGTTTGATCCAGGCGTTGAGTTCGGCGGCAAAACTGCCGATTTTGTTCCTGGCGACGCTGTTTGTCTGCACGCCGACGCTCTACTTTTTCAATGTGCTGTTTGGTTCCAGCCAGAGCATCATCCAGAATGTGGCTTTAATTCTGACGGCGATAACGGTAACGGCCGTTCTCCTCGTCAGTTTCGCCCCTATCAGCCTCTTTTTCCTGCTGACCACCAGCCAATACCAGTTCTTTAAACTGCTGAACGTGGTCATCTTCGCCATCTCCGGGGCGATGGGCATTCTCTTTTTGGGCCAGGGGATGCGGGTGATGAGCGGCAGCGAAACCGGCGAACGGGAACGCCGCTGGGTGCTGCGCTTATGGATGTTTCTCTATGCTTTTGTGGGCAGCCAGTTGGCCTGGACGATACGGCCGTTCATCGGCGCGCCCAGCATGCAGTTCGAGTTGTTCCGCCAGCTTGGCGGCAATTTCTACACCAACATTTTCGCCAGCCTGGGCGAGATTTTGGGCTTTTTTATGGTGGCGTAGGAAATGGCGATACGAATGACACGGATTGCACGAATTAGTATTCGGTAATCCGTAATTCATAATTCGAATGTATTCGTGAGATTCGTGTCAAAAGGATTTGGAAACATGAATGAAAAAGAAACGGCCGTCCCCCAACCGGCCATCCACTTAGAACACACCTTGAGCCGCCTCATCTTCCTGCTCATCCTCCTCGTGGCGCTCATCAACATCCCCTTCAACCGGGGGGGGCGCAGCCTGGCCCGCGCCCTGCCCGACAGCGCCGCCCTCGTCATCCGCGACGGCCTGCTGCTCAAAGGCAGCGGCCCCGAAGTGTACGCACTGGAAAACAACCAGCGCCGCTGGATCACCAGTCTCGACGCCTTCGAAAGCTACGGCTACAATTGGTCGCAAGTCCACACCGTTGAAGATGAATTTCTGGCGCGGTTTGAAGAAGGGCGGCCAGTGTATCTGCTCCTGAAATGCGCCGCCAGCCCCCACGTCTACACCCTGGAAGATGGACAAAAACGCTGGATTAAGGACATTCCCGCCTTTGAAGCTAACGGCTTCGTCTGGGAAGACATCCGGATCACAAGCTGCCAATATCTCCGCAACCTGCCCGATGGCCTGCCCATCCCCGAAGACGCCGGGCCGCCGCCACAGCCGTAGAAACAAATCCTTTAGCAAACAGAGTCAGGCCCGCAGCGCCGGTTGTCTTTGAGATGACCGGCGCTTTGATCTGGCTGCCTCAGTAAAAATTCTGGCAAAGCGGTCTGATTTGTGATACTTTTGCACCCAGGTTAGGTTCTTTCTTACTGACGACCGTTTATTGTTCACGGAGGATGAAGTAACATGACCAGTTTGCGGGGTAAATCACAACGGATTTTACAAATTTTGTTTTTGCTGAGTTTAATCGTCATGGCCGCCTGCACCGACACCACCGAGAATAATTTGATTGGCGCCGCCACCAGAATCAGCAGCGAAATTGATGAAGCGCTGGTGAATGCGCCCCAATTGGCCCTGGCCGGAAAAGTGACCAGCCCGGACGGCAATCGGTGGCTGAACGATTACGTGGCTATCGTTTACAAGGATGGCGAGGAAGTGGGGCGGGATGTATCTAAATTAGGCGAGTTCCCCGAAAGCGGCCAGGGAAAACATGACGGTCTCTTTTTTATTCAATTTCAAAATGCGTATGATTTAACGGCCGTTGACCTGCTCCCGCCCAGCCCCGATATCACCTTTCAAGATGCGCCAGGAGTTGTGGGGGTTAAATATATTTACTCCTGGCTGGGCGACGTACAGCCCGGCCACCGGGTTAACGTGTCCGTTCCTGCCAAACGGATTATCTATTCGCTGGTCGTCATCCCCATCCCGCTCGCGGAACTGCCTGCCGAGTTTCAGGAAGGCAAAACAGAGCTGACGGCCGATAACAAAATCATCGCCCACGCCGCCGACGGTACATCGCTGGAACTGGATTTGGGTACGGCCGTTGCCCCCACCGTTCCCACCGCCGCCGCCCAGCCGGCCGGGTCGGGCGGCCTGAGCTGGACCCGCACCGTCAGCGGCTTTTACGGCAGCCGTTGGGACGCCTGGCTGCAATACGTAGACGGCCAGGTCATCGGCATCACCTGGGACGAATTCAAAGACGAATCCCTGCGCTACAACCCCGATCTGGCCACTGATGGCTACGTCTTTCAGCCGGAGAAGGAGTATCTGTTCCCGGAGAATTGAGGAATGAGGAACGAGGGATGAGGAACGAGGGATGAGGGATGAGGAACGAGGGATGAGGGATGAGGAACGAGGGATGAGGGATGAGGAACGAGGGATGAGGGATGAGGAACGAGGGATGAGGGATGAGGAACTCAGTCCTCATCCCTCAGTCCTCATCCCTTTCTGCAAGGAAATTACATGCCCATACACAAATTGGCCGGGAAACCGGCTCCGCGCGACCTACTGCCTAACATTCCGCGCCTCATTTCAGCCTATTACACTCACCAGCCCGACCCGCAAGACCCGGCGCAGCAGGTCGCTTTTGGCACATCCGGCCACCGGGGGAGTTCCTTCAAGCACAATTTTAACGAGAACCACATTTTGGCGATTTGCCAGGCTATTGTCGAACTACGGCAGGCGCGGCGCATCACCGGCCCGCTGTACATCGGCATGGACACGCACGCCCTGTCGGAACCGGCGCTGGCAACGGCCGTTGAACTGTTCGCCGCCAACCAAACCCACATCGTCATCCAGGCTGGACTGGGCTATACCCCCACACCCGTCATCTCCCACGCCATCCTTACCTATAACCGGGGCCGGAAGACGGGGTTGGCCGACGGCATCGTCATCACCCCATCTCACAACCCGCCAGATGATGGCGGTTTCAAATACAATCCGCCCAACGGCGGCCCGGCCGATACGCAAACAACGAAACAAATTCAGGAACGGGCCAACGAAATCCTGCGCGATGGCTTGAAAGCGGTTAAACGCCGGCCGCTGACCCGCGCATTGAAAGCGGAGACAACCCAAGCATACGATTACATCGCGCCTTACGTGGCCGATTTGAAAAATATCATTGACATGGCGGCGATTGCCAACGCCGGGCTGAAAATCGGCGTGGATCCGATGGGCGGCGCGGGCATTGCTTTTTGGGAACCAATTGCCGACATGTACAGCCTGGATTTGGAGATCGTCAATCGCCATATTGATCCCACGTTTGCCTTTATGACGGTGGACAAGGATGGCAAGATTCGGATGGACTGTTCGTCGCCTTACGCGATGGCCAGCCTGATTCAGTTGAAAGATAGATTTGACATCGCCTTTGGCAATGACCCGGATTATGACCGGCACGGCATTGTCACCCGCGCCGGGCTGATGAACCCCAATCATTACCTGGCAACGGCCGTCTCCTACCTCTTCTCCCACCGGCCACACTGGAAAGCAGGAACGGCCGTCGGCAAAACGCTCGTCTCCAGTTCCATGATAGACCGGGTGGCCGCCGGGCAGGGCCTGGCGCTGTCAGAAGTGCCCGTCGGCTTCAAATGGTTCGTGGACGGCCTGATTGACGGTTCCTACGGCTTCGGCGGCGAGGAGAGCGCCGGCGCTTCCTTCCTACGCCACGACGGGACGGTGTGGACGACAGACAAGGATGGGATTATCATGGATTTGCTGGCGGCGGAGATGACGGCCGTTACCGGCCAGGACCCGGCGCAAATCTATGGCAAATTGGAAGAGCGGTACGGCCGTCCCATCTACGAACGCAGCGACGCCCCTGCCAGCCGCGAACAAAAAGAAGCGCTGAAAAACCTGTCGCCGGGCATGGTTGCCGCCGCCGAACTGGCCGGGGAACCGATCACCGCCAAACTCACCCACGCCCCCGGCAACAACGCCCCCATCGGCGGGTTAAAAGTGGTAACTGAAAACGGCTGGTTCGCGGCCCGGCCGTCCGGCACCGAAGAAATCTACAAAATCTACGCCGAAAGCTTCAAAGGGCAAGACTATCTTGAACAAATTCAAGAAGAAGCTCAACATATCGTCAAACAAGCTTTCCGGGCAGCAGGATTATAAACTAAACCTATGTTTCAGGGATTAACATTCCCGAAACAGCCAAGAAAAGGGAATTCCATGTCAGACCCACGTATCACCAAACTAGCCCAAGTCCTCATTCATTACTCGCTGGAACTCAAACCCGGCGAACAATTCATGATGTCCAGCAGCCCGTTGGCCCATGAATTAAACCTCGCCGTCTACGAAGAAGCCGTCAAAGCCGGCGCGCACGTCCTGACCCTCATCCAAATGCCCGGCGCGCGCGAAATTTTCCTCAAAAACGCCAGCGATGACCAATTGGACTACGTCTCGCCGAGCCGGCGCATCATTGTCGAACAATATGACGCCATCCTCAACATCGGCGCGTTTCACAACACCCGCGAACTGTCCGGCGTGGCCCCGGAGCGGCAGCAACGCGCCGGCCGGGCCGGGGCTGATTTACGCAAAACCTTTATGGAACGGATGGCTACCCGCGACTTGCGCTGGTGCTACACCGTCTTCCCCACCCACGCCTCGGCTCAAGAAGCGGACATGAGCCTGCGCGAGTACGAAGATTTTGTTTACGGCGCGGGGCTGTTGGATGCGGACGATCCGGTTGCCCAATGGCAAGCCGAATCGGCGCGGCAGCAAAAGCTCATTGATTGGCTGGTGGGCAAAGACCAGATCGTCATCAAAGGCAGCAACGTTGATTTACAGATGTCCATCAAGGGGCGCAGTTTCAAACAGGCGGCAGGCAAGGAAAACTTCCCCGACGGCGAAATTTACACCTCGCCGGTGGAAGAATCGGTCAGCGGCTGGGTTCGCTTCGGCTACCCGGCCATCTACGGCGGGCGCGAAGTGAATGACATTGAACTCTGGTTTGAGGATGGCAAGGTGGTCAAAGAGAAGGCCAGCAAAGGGGAAGAACTGTTGACGGCGCTGCTCAACACCGATGACGGGGCGCGCTTCCTGGGCGAGTTGGGGATTGGGACGAATTACGGCATCCAGCGCTTCACCAAAAATATGCTGTTCGACGAGAAAATTGGCGGCACGATTCACCTAGCCGTCGGCGCGGGCTTCCCGGAAACGGGCAGTAAAAATCAGTCCGGCGTGCATTGGGATATGCTGTGCGCCATGGCCGAAAGTGAAATCATAGTGGACGGCGCGTTGTTTTACAAGGACGGTAAGATCGTTATCGAATGATGTTCATTCGCTGGAGACCAGAGACTGGGGACTGGATAGTCTCTAGTCTCCAGTTCGCCAATCTCCCCAAACAGGAGAATCTCTATCATGAAAGCGCTGTTTATCGGCGGAACCGGCATCATCAGCTCGGCTTGTTCGCAACTGGCGCTTGATCGCGGTATGGAGTTGTATTTGTTGAACCGGGGGCAGTCGGCACGGCCGTTTCCCCCAGGCGCGCATCTCATCCAGGCCGACATCAACCAGTTGGAGACCGTCCAGACGGCATTGGCCGGCCACACCTTTGACGTAGTCGTGGACTGGATCGCCTTTGTGCCCGCCCAAATTGAGCGCGATCTCAACTTGTTCCGGGAACGCACCGGGCAGTACATTTTCATCAGTTCTGCCTCGGCCTACCAGACGCCGCCGGCCAGCCTGCCGGTGACCGAATCCACCATCCTGGACAATCCCTTTTGGGCATATTCCCGTAACAAAATCGCCTGCGAGGAGCGATTGGCGCGCGCCTACCGCGAGGAAAAATTCCCGATGACCATTGTACGGCCGTCCCACACCTATGACCGCACCTTACTACCCTTTCGCGGCCGGTACACCATCATCAACCGGATGCGCCAGGGGAAAAAAGTCATTGTTCATGGCGACGGCGCTTCCTTGTGGACACTCACCCATCACGCCGACTTTGCCCAGGGATTTGTGGGGCTGCTCGGCAACCCGCGCGCCATCGGCGACGTGTTTCACATCACCTCAGACAAATGGCTCAGTTGGAACCAGATTTATCAAATTATGGCCCGCGCCGCCGGAGTAGCTGCCCCCCAATTGATACACATCCCATCTGACTTTATCGCCCGGTTCGACCCGGATTGGGGCGCCAGCCTGCTGGGTGATAAAATGCACAGCATGATTTTCGACAACAGCAAAATCAAGCGGCTTGTGCCCGATTTTGCCGCTGCCATCCCCTTCGCCCAGGGCGCGGCCGAGATTATGGCCTGGTACGACGCCGATCCGCAGCGACAAACCATAGATGAAACATTCAACCGGCAGCTTGACCAAATCATTGCGGCTTATGAAACAGCTTAGCTAAAATAATACCCAATGAACGAACATGATGACGAAACAAGATTGACCTGTCCAACCCTCGTGGATACGACCGGCGGCGGCAGCGACAAAGGGCCAGTGCGCCAGGCCAATGAGGACGCCTTTTTGCTGCCGGATGAAAACGCGCCCACCCATCTGGGCCGCATTTACATCGTCGCCGACGGCGTGGGCGGCCAGGAATTCGGGGCGGTGGCTTCGCAGATGGCGGTACAAATCATCCATGATACGTTTTACGAGGCACGCCAGGGGGGACTGACTGTTCAGGCCGCTTTGCAACACGCGGCTGAGCAAGCTAACCTGGCAATTTATGACGAGGCGCAATCACGGGGAGCCAGTCGGATGGGATGTACGCTGGTTACGGCCGTTCACTGCCAAAACCAGCGTACCCTCCTCCACGCCGGGGACGCCCGCGCCTACTTGTTACGCGGCGGCGAGTTACAGCAGTTGACGCGGGACGACACCTGGGTACAGCGCCAGGTTGAAGAGGGCATCATCGGCGAAGAGACGGCCGCCCGCCACGAACTGCGCCACGTCGTTACCCGCGTGCTGGGCAACAAGCCCACCCAGGAAGTGACGCTCACGGAACCGGCCCCCATCGAGCCGGGGGATATTGTGCTGCTCTGTTCTGATGGCCTGCACGATGTGGTCCCGCCGGAGCAGATGCGGCAGATTTTGCACGGCTACTCGCCGCAGGCAGCAGCGGAAACGCTGGTGCAGGCGGCTATGCAAGCCCCAGCCAAAGATAACATTACGGCCGTTGTCATTCACAGCCAACCGGAGATTGCCCATCCCCTCTCTACCCCCCAAACGATTCCGGCTCGACGGGAACGGAACGGTATCCGGCTGCCTTTGTGGGCGCTGGGTTTGATCGCTTTGGCGCTGCTGCTGGGTATCGGTTTTGGCATCGC
>JAJRYT010000247.1 GCA_024275635.1 Chloroflexota bacterium
ATATTTGAACATCGCATAAAAAGAGTGACATGCAAATATTATTTGAATACAAACCCACGCGGTCGAGTACGGTTTGGAAGCAATCTGTTAGGAATGTACAAAGTCGAGCTAAGGGCGCGTTCGTTTATAACTTTGGCGTTTTGAAAAGCTGTAACCAGTAATTAGTAATTAGTAATTAGTAATTACCCAATTACCTAATTACTCAATTACCAATTACCAGCAAACTGCAAAGTTAATTTTGAACGAACCCTAAGCTACATTTATGCTGGACATTCTTAAGTAACCGTCCAGAAATAAGTTCCCTATTTTGAGACTGAAGGATGGTGAACTGGAGACTGGTAGTCTCGAATCTCCACTCTCTAGTGTTTTGTCAAGGATGAATTGATGTGTAGGCCGATTTTGCAGATTGCGCTACACGAAACCGGCGCCGAATTTACGCCGCGCAGTATTAGTCTCAGGAAGTAAATCTTAGACGATTACTAAGCAAGGCTGGCAGTTGACGATTCAAAGTATGAGTGACAAACATTCGTTAGATGCGTTCAGTGTTACTGAACTGGAGCAGCAACTTTACCGTCAGAAACGACTACTACGCCATCAGCGACTTCAGCGACTGAAGAAAGAAGGCCGCGTTGTCGAAGTTTTCGATTTATCGCCACCCGATCTCTTATTGCCGCCAGACGATCAACTAAAAACAAAAGCTGCCCGAAATGGAAAAATGGGGTTCCCTGTGCCACTGATGGCAGCAGATGAATCTTTAACATCGGAAACGGAATCTGTATCTCATTCCGGTGTTCAATGGCGCTGGGCGGTGAATAAACTGCTCTTTTTGGTGGAAGTAACGGCCGTTATCGGCCTTCTCACGGTTTTATTCAGCCTATGGCGGACGCAAACCGAATTAAACCAGGAACTGGCACAAATCCAACAATCTGAAAGCCAGGCGCTGGCCTTGCCTACGCCTAGAGCGACGCCGGTCATTGGTGTCGTCATTTTACCTGGCGGACACAAGCCGCCGATAGACGGCCGTCCGCCTGTGCCGGAAGAAGCTGGTTACATTACACCCCATCTGCTGCCGGCTATTAATGCCTATGTGCCTCCGCCTATCCCCACCCCGGCCCCGGAGCAGGCGCGGCGCATTCAGATGCCGGCCATCGGCGTAGACAGCCCCATCGTCCAGGGCATGTACGATTGGGAACAATTAAAGAAAGGCGTTGCCCAAAAAATCGGGTCGGCTGGGCCGGGTCAGGTGGGTAACATGGCGCTGGCCGGGCACAATGATATTTACGGTGAAGTTTTCCGTTACCTGGACAAGTTATCACCCGGTGACGAAATTACCATTTCATCGCAGCGACAGAGCTACACCTATGTTATCCGTGATACCAAAGTGGTGGACCCGACTGAAATATGGGTCATGGAACCGACCGACTATGCCAGCGTAACGCTCATTTCCTGTTATCCTTACCGGGTAAACACCAAACGAATCGTCGTATTTGCCGACCTGGTTCAATCGTAATTAACCGGCGATACGCCTGTAGGAGACAATCTTTATGGAACAAACGCATCCCTCAACAACACCCTCTTTGAACCAGCGTTACACGACCTTTATGCACGCGGCCCTGTTTGTTCTGGGCTTTTCGCTCGTTTTTGTCATCGGCTGGGGTGGCGCGGCTACGCTATTGGGCCAGATCTTTGGCGTGTACAAGGAGATCATCGCCCGTGTCGGCGGTCTCATGGTTATCCTTTTTGGCTTGTACACGCTGGGCGTCATCAACATTCGCTGGTTCAATTATGATACGCGCCCCCAGTGGCAAACTAAATCGCACAATCGGTCGCTCTCTTCTATATTGATGGGCGTGGTTTTTGCCGCCGGTTGGACGCCTTGTATCGGCACGACGCTGGGCGCGATTTTGACGCTGGGCTTCGCGCAGGAAACGGCCGGGCAGGCGATGGTGTTGTCCAGCGGCTATGCGCTGGGATTGGGTATACCTTTTCTGGCGATTGGGCTGGGGATGGATCGAGCGGTGAAGGCGGTTAAGAAGTTACGGCCGTATCTCCGCAAAATCCAAATCGCCAGCGGCCTCTTCCTCATCGCCATCGGCTTGCTGCTGGTGACGAATCAAATGACCCTTATCGCCATCTGGGCGCAGCAAAACGGCTTTTTCCTCGACCTGCCCTTAGGCGCCGCCGCTTCCCCCACTTACCTGATCGCCATCGCAGCCGGGCTGCTCTCCTTCCTCTCGCCGTGTGTCTTGCCGCTCGTGCCCGCCTATATCGGCTACTTAAGCGGGCAGGCGTTTGGAAACGCGGATTAGGAGACTGGAGACTGTTAAATTTTGGTCTCCGGCTATTTTTTCAACAAATGCACTTTATCACAAACCTGTTAGACGATTCCCGGCGCTGGACGGCCGTTATGCTTGCTACACTTGTATTAGGCCTGGCCTGGGTTTCGTTTTCATCTGCGCCGTTATCGGCAACAACCGGCGGCCTGGTTCCCAGCCCCCGACAGGGCTTTCCCGCCCCTGACTTTACCCTGGACACCCTGGACGGCGGTCAGATGACCCTATCCGATTTACGCGGCCAGGTGGTCATGATCAACCTGTGGACATCCTGGTGCCCGCCTTGCCGCGCCGAAATGCCCGCTATTGACAACGTGTACCAGGCCAACAAAGAGAAGGGGCTGGAAGTCCTGGCCGTCAACAGCACTTTCCAGGACAGCGAGGCCGCCGCGGCCGCCTTTGCCCAGGAATTGGGGTTGAGCTTTCCCATTTTGCTGGATCGGGACGGCGCGGTCAGCCGCCGCTACCAACTGCGCGCCCTGCCCACGACGTATTTCATTGACCGCAAAGGCATCATTCGCGCCATTGTCCCCGGCGGGCCAATGAGCGAAACGCTTATCCAAAGCAAGATTGCCGATTTACTGGCAGAGGCTCCTTGATGTTTCCTTTGTTGCAATACGGGCAATATGCCCTCCCCGTGTCCGGCGTTATCCTCCTCATCACTCTATGGGTTGGGCTGAATGTGGCCGAAAAAGAAGCGGTGCGCCAAAAACGGCCGTCCGATCTCGTTTACGGTCTGGTCATGGCGGCGCTGGTGGGCGGCATCCTGGGGGCGCGGCTGTGGTACGTGGGCCGTTACCTGGACACCTACCTGGCTGCCCCATTGGGTATCGTTGCCTTAGATACCAACACCATTGCCCCGACGGCCGGATTAATCATTGGCCTGTCGGCGGCCATTGTGTACGCTTTCCACAAAAAATTATCCCCCCGCCCCACCCTAGATATTTTGACGCCGGGCCTGGCAGTTTTTGCCATCGGCTTAGGGTTGGCTCCCCTGGCCAGCGGCGACGCTTTTGGCGCCCCCGCCCATCTCCCCTGGGCGATTGAGTTATGGGACGCCAGCCGCCACCCGACGCAGATTTATGAGACAGCGCTGGCAACGGCCGTCTTCATCCTCATCTGGCGGGGGCGAAAGCGCAGCCCCTTCCCCGGCTTTCTGTTTCTAGCATTCGTGGCCCTAACGGCCGTCAGCCGCATCTTCCTGGAAGCCTTTCGCGGCGACAGCGTCATCGTGGCTGGCAGCATCCGTCAGGCGCAGTTGGCGGCGCTGCTAGTTTTGCTGCTGGCCTTGTGGCTGATGCGGCAGTGGTTTCTTGCCCACCCGGTGAATTCGCCAGCCCCCGTCCCCGGATCAACCAAAAAATAGGCCAAATGGCGTAAGGAGCGCCTAAGCCAAACGGCCGTTTCCCCCACCCTAGCTATCGTCTATAATAATCCTGTACCCCCTCCCAGGGGGGATGGATTAAAAAGATGGATGAACAAACACGTCAATCACTCACCCAACGACTTGCCAGCGCCGCCGGTCATATCCGCGGCATTGAACGGATGGTTAATGAAGATGCCTATTGCATTGACATGATCCGTCAAATCCAGGCCGTGCAGGCAGCGCTCAGCAAGGTCAGCCACATCATGCTGGATACCCATTTACACACCTGCATGACAACGGCCGTTTGCGGTGACGACAGCGCCGAGCGCGAGCGAATGCTGCAAGAAGTGACGGCCGTGTTTGAAATGTCCACCAAACTCAATTTATCTGTCCGTAAGGAGACAAAAATCATGACAAGCAAAACCTTTAACGTCCCTAACATCAGCTGTGGCCATTGCACCCACACCATCGAGACGGAAGTTAGCGAACTGGCCGGCGTCGCCAGCGTTCAAGCTGACCAGGCCAGCAAGCAAGTAACGGTAGCCTGGGATGCCCCGGCCACCTGGGAAAAGATTCAGGCCGTATTGCAAGAGATCAATTACCCGCCAGAAGGGTTAATCCAGATTAGCTAAACCGTTATTCAATCCGTAATCGGTAATCGGTTATCCGAATGCCGATTACGGATTACCGATTACGGTTTACGGAGGACATCATGTCCGAACAACAACTCACATTTCCCGTCATCGGGATGACCTGCGCCAACTGCGTAGCCGCCGTTGAGCGCAATTCTAAGAAAGTCGAGGGTGTCACCAACGCCGTTGTCAACTTTGCCAGCGAAAAAGTGACTGTCACTTATGATCCGGAGGCTGTTGGCGTCAAAGAACTGACTGCCGACCTCATCAATCGGGTCAAGAAAGCGGGCTACCAGATTCCCACCGCCACAGTGGAACTACCGCTGGTGGGGATGACCTGCGCTAACTGCGCCAACACCATCGAGCGCACATTAAACAAAGTGGAAGGCGTCATCGAAGCCACCGTCAACTTTGCCAGCGAGCGGGCCAGCGTTAGCTATGCGCCAGGCGCGACCAACCGAGATCAACTGGTAGCGGCCGTGCGTAAAGCCGGCTACGATGTGGTGGTCACAGAAGCGGGCGAAGAACTGGAAGATGCTGAAGCCGCCGCCCGCGAAGCCGAAATTCGCCACCAATGGACGCGGCTCACCGTCGGCCTCATATTTTCAGCGCCTTTGATCATTCTGACCATGGGGCGCGACTTTGGCCTAATTGGCGAATGGGCGCACGCGCCCTGGGTCAACTGGCTTTTCCTAGCGCTGGCCACACCGGTTCAGTTTTACGTCGGTTGGGATTATTACACCGGCGCGTATAAGGCATTGCGCAACGGCAGCGCCAACATGGATGTATTGGTGGCGATGGGCACGACGGTGGCTTACGTCTACAGCGCCATCGTCCTGGTAGCAACAACGCTGGGGACGACAGCGTTTGGCACATTCGTTTACTTTGAAACGGCCGCAGCCATCCTCACGCTCATCGTCCTGGGCAAACTGCTGGAAGTGCGTGCCAAAGGGCGCACCAGCGAAGCGATCAAGAAGCTGATGGGTTTGCAGGCCAAAACCGCCCGCGTGGTGCGGGATGGGCAAGAACGGGACATTCCCATCGCTGAAGTGGTGCAAGGGGACGTTGTCATCGTCCGTCCCGGCGAGAAAATCCCGGTGGACGGCATCGTCGCCGAGGGGCATTCGACCGTGGACGAGAGCATGATTACTGGCGAGTCCATGCCCGTGGAGAAAAAGACGGGTGATGAGGTCATTGGCGCTACCATCAACAAACAGGGTTTGCTCAAGTTTGAAGCGACAAAGGTGGGCAGGGAAACGGCCCTGTCGCAAATTATCCGGCTGGTGGAACAGGCGCAGGGGAGCAAAGCGCCTATCCAGCGGCTGGTAGATCAGATTTCCGCTTACTTTGTGCCGGCGGTGATTGTGCTGGCGCTGCTGACGCTGGGGGTTTGGTGGGCGGCAGACGGATTTGTGCCGGCGCTGGTTCGGTTAACGGCCGTACTCGTCATCGCCTGCCCTTGCGCCATGGGGCTGGCAACCCCCACCTCCATCATGGTGGGCGTGGGCAAGGGCGCGGAGAATGGCATCCTGTTCAAGAACAGCGCTGCTTTAGAACAAGCGCACAAGCTGAACGCCATCGTTCTGGACAAAACCGGCACCATCACCAAAGGCGAACCGGCAGTGACGGATGTGGTGGTTGGCGAAATGATTGAAGATTTAGGATTAAAGATCAAAGGTTCGAGTGACCAATCTTCAATCTTTAATCTTCAATCTCAGTTGCTTTATCTAGCCGCTTCGGCAGAAAGAGGGTCGGAGCATCCATTGGGCGAGGCGATTGTGCGTTCGGCGCAGGAGAAAGGGTTAACTTTGAGCGAGCCGGTTGGCTTCGAAGGGATTGCCGGGCATGGGATTGCGGCGGATATTGACGGCCGTCACATCCTGATTGGCAACCTGCGCCTGATGAAACGGGAAAATGTGACCCTGAACGGCCTTGTCCCCAAGGCGGAACAACTGCAAAACCAGGCCAAGACGGCGATGTGGCTGGCGGTAGACGGTCAGGCCAGCGCCATCATCGGCGTGGCCGACGTCATCAAGGAAGGCTCAAAAGAGGCGATCTCCGCCATGCACAAATTGGGGCTGACAGTAGCTATGATGACCGGCGACAACCAGGCGACGGCTGAAGCGATTGCCGCCGAAGTGGGCATTGACCGCGTCTTTGCCGAGGTGCTGCCCGGCGACAAGGCCAGCAATGTAGCCCAGATGCAAGAGGAAGGGTACAAGGTAGCCATGGTTGGAGACGGCATCAATGACGCCCCGGCATTGGCCCAAGCTGACGTAGGCATCGCCATCGGCACCGGAACGGATGTGGCCATGGAAGCGGCCGATGTGACGCTGATGCGCGGCGATTTGCGCAGTGTGCCCCAGGCCATCAAGCTATCGAAGGCGACGATGCGTAACATCAAAGAAAACCTGGTGTGGGCATTTGGCTACAACACGGTGTTGATTCCAGTGGCGGCCGGCGTCCTGGCTCTCGTTTCTTGGGCGCCGGAGTTCCTTAAGCAGTTGAACCCGATCCTGGCGGCTGGGGCGATGGCTGTTTCCAGCATCAGCGTGGTGAGCAACTCGCTGCGGCTGCGGCGGGTGAAGTTGGATCGGTATTAGAAAACAGGTAACTGGTAATTGGTAATAAAAACGGCCGTTCCTCACCGAGGACGGCCGTTTTCATTTCTCCCTTGACATTCCAGCAATTGGAAGGTATACCATTCCCCCAGCGAGGTTTTTCCATGCAAATTAAAGATCTATCCCAACGAACGAATTTGTCGGCCAAGACAATTCGCTACTATGAAGAAATTGGCTTACTGCCGCCGCCACAGCGTCGGCCTAACGGCTACCGGGATTATGAAGAAACGGCCGTCTCCCGCATCAAACTCGTCGCCGGGGCGCGAACGCTTGGCTTTTCGCTGGACGACATCGGTGAAATTCTGGCCCTGCGCGACCGGCGGGAAGCGCCCTGCCGGGTGGTTTTGGATATGGTTGAGGCGAAGGCGGCCGAAATTCACCAGCGCATCGCAGAACTACAACGGCTGGAAGTGGAACTGCGGCAATTACACGCCCTGGGTCTCACTTTCCCCACCGATGATGTGGATGGCAAGAACTGCGTTTGCCATCTGGTGAGTGAACGAGCGGCGAACAAGTAACGGGCTGAACAGAATTTTCGGGACATGAAAAACGGCCGTCTTTCATCTCCCTCTCATCTCTCCCCCTTGACATTCCAGCGACTAGAAGGTGTATCCTCATACTATGCGGCCTCATCCGCCGCGTCAAAAATCACTATTTTTGAGGAGACACCCAATGGACGATCAACTTGTCACCCGCACCAACCTGACCTGCCCCGAATGCGGCTTCGTGGAAGCATTAGATATTCCGTCGAACTATTGACTGGCTTTTCACACGTGCGCCAGTTGTGGCGCCCGATTACGGCCGTTGCCCGGCGACTGCTGTGTATTCTGCTCCTTCGGCGACGATCACTGTATTAGCAAACAGCGCGAAGCGATGGCCAAAGACCAACCATGAATATTGTTTTGCTAACTTGGGCCTTCAGCGCCGGGATGCTGGCCACAGTTAATCCATGTGGTTGGGCGCTGCTGCCCGCCTACGCTTCTTACTACCTAGGAGCCAAAGAAACGGACTATGATTTGCGTCCGGTAGGATACCGCGCTCTGGAAGGGATACGCCTGGGGCTGCTGATGACGGCTGGTTTTGTGCTGGTGTTCAGCGTGGTCGGATTGGCTGTCTCCGCCGGACTGCAAGTGTTGGTGCAACTGCTGCCCTTCGGCGCGTTGGTGGTGGGATTGGGGCTGGTTCTGTTGGGAATTTGGCTGCTGGTTGGGAACAGCCTGCCCTTTTCCCTGCCTGTGTCCCAGGCCAATTTTCAGGCGCGTGACGCCCGATCTGTTTTTTTGTATGGCATGGCCTACGGGTTGGCCTCCTTGAGCTGCACCCTGCCCGTTTTTCTGGCGGTGGTGGCCGGCAGTTTGACGCTCAGCGGTCCGGCGCAAGCGCTGGCGATGTTTGGCGGGTACAGTGCGGGGATGGCGGCCGTTCTGATGATCGTGGTCGTCAGCATTGCCCTGGCCAAAGACGCCCTGCTGCAATACGTACGGCGCGCCCTGCCCTACGCGCATCGCGTGGGCGCGGCGCTGCTGATTGCCGCCGGGCTGTATCTGATCTGGTATGTGGGGCGGTTTATGCCCGCGATTCTGTCTAATTTTCAATCATGAACGGAGTTGAACCTATGAAATCTATCGCTTTTTTGTCATCATCGTTTACCGGGTGGGGTTGGCGGCGCCAAACGGCCGTCTGGCTGTTGGGCGTGTTCATTCTGGTCATGGGCCTGAGCGCGTGCGCGGGGCAGGCTGACCCCATCCCCACGTCAGCGCCGCTGGCGGCCACGCCGGTTCCCGCCGCAAACCCGGACGCGGCGAGGGCGGATCCCGCGCCGGCCGCCGCTCAGGTCACGACCGGCTTTAACATCAGCGGCTGGGTTTGAGGCGGTTGAATCGCGGTGACTCTCGCGAGCGTCCGGCAGTTGCCGGGCATCATGGAAACGACAGGCGATTTAGGCGCGAATACGTTGATTGTGACTTACAATCCGGTTCAAGTGGGGCCGGAGGAGATTAGTCAGGCGGTTACGGCCGTTGGCTATTCGGTAACAGGAACATTTGAACCATGAAAGATAATCCCTTAACAAAAAGCCGATCTGGTTCGCTCATCTCCACGCTGGCAGCCACCCTCAACGCCAGTTGCTGCGTCCTGCCGGTGGTGTTGTTGGTGGCGGGCTTCAGCAGCCTCGGCCCTTTTGTTTTTCTGATGCGCTACCGCTCCATCACGCTGCCTATCAGCTTTTTGTTCCTGGGCGCGGCCTTTTACGTGGTGTACCGACCCAAGGCGAAAGTGGACTGCGCCAAAGGTGTCTGTTCACCCAAATCGCTGCGCCGCCAGCGCCAGATTGTGTGGATTTCGGCTGTGTTGGCAGTTTTGTTTACGGTCCTGGGATCCCTGCCGATTACCATGTCGCTGGCAGGGTAAGGAATTGTCCATAAATATCTTTTCAAATCAGGGAAACGATTACGCAAGCAATGGTCGTTTTCCGTTATAAAAAGGAGTTGTCATGTCTGATTGTTGTTCAACCAATGAAAGCTGCGCTTTGCCGCAGGAGCAGGCGGTGAGTACGGCCGTTTCCGCAGGATCGGCGCCGGGCGTTTGTCCCTCCTGCGGCCAAAAAGGGAAAACGGTGGATACCCAAATCGTCAAGGCGCTTCTGGCCGTCAGCCTGGAAGCGGTACGGCCGTCGGCCGCTTACCGTTTCTGCCGCACGGAAAGTTGTCCCGTTGTTTACTATGGCGACGAAGAAGGGCAATTTTTTACCGAGGATCAATTACGGGAGCCAGTACACCAAAAGCATCCGACGGCGGACGATGTGAATGTCTGTTATTGCTTCAATCACAGTCCCGGGACTATCCGCGCCGAATTTGAGCGGGGCATTACCGATGTCGTCGCCCGCGTCACGGAGGGCACAAAAACGGGGCAATGCGCTTGCGACATACGTAACCCCCAGGGAAGCTGCTGCCTGGGCAATGTGGGTAAAGTCGTCAAACAAATTGAGGCGGAAATCGCCACGGCCGTCCTGGTTTAGGCGCGATTATGTGGCTGAAAATTCGCGGATATGTCGCTGGTGTGGGCGCATTTTTGGTATGCCCCTGCCATTTACCATTGACCCTGCCTTTGATATTGGCGCTGACGGCGGGCACGGCCGTTGGCGGCTGGCTGGCAAACAATACCATCCTCATCTACATCGCCGCCGCCGCCTTTTTCATCGGCGGGTTGGCGATGGCTGGGAAGTGGCTGTTAGCAGATACGTCTAAAACTTGTACAATTCAACCAAAGGAGATGAACCATGAACAAATTTGACTTGGTCGTCATCGGCGCCGGACAGGGCGGATTGCCCGCCGCCGCCTTAGCCGCCCGGATGGGGGCCAACGTCGCGCTCATCGAGATGAGCGAAGTCGGCGGCACTTGAGTGAATGAGGGGTGTATCCCCACCAAGACCTTGTTAAGGTCTGCCGAAGTGATGCACTTGGTCCGTCATCGCGCCTATGAATTTGGCGCGCGCGGTATTGACCCCGCCAAAATCTGGTTTGATCTGGAAACGGCCGTTGCCCGCAAAGACCAAATCGTGCAGGGTATCATTGACGGCATTTTGGGCTGGGTACACAAAAACAAGCGCATTACGTTTATTCACGGCCGTGCCGAATTCACTTCCCCCGTAGATATCCGGGTTGATGGCAAAACCATCACCGCCGATAAAAGCATCATCGCCACCGGTTCCCGCGCGGCCGATGTGCGCATTCCGGGGTTGGAAGAAGTTGGTTACATCACCAATTATGAAGCGCTTTTGCTGAAGAAGCTGCCGTCGTCCCTCCTCATCATTGGCGGCGGCTACATTGGGGTTGAGTTTGCCCAGATGTACGCTCGTTTTGGCGCGCAGGTGACGCTGCTCAGCCGCAGCCCGCGCCTGATGAAGCAGGAAGAGCCGGAACTGTCGGCGCGGCTGGCCCAGATTTTAACGGCCGAGGGAATTGATGTGCGTTTGGGGGCAGCAGCTATTCGCGCCGAAAAAGAAGGCCATCAAAAAGTGATCATCGCCGAGATTGAGGGGGTGGAACATCGTTTTGCCGCTGAAGATGTGCTATACGCCGCCGGGCGTGTCCCGCGCGTGGATGGTCTGGGGCTGGCGCAGGCCGGCGTTGAAGTGGGGCCGCAAGGTATCCGTTATGACGAAACCTTACGCACCACCGCCGCCAATATCTGGTCATTAGGGGATGTGAATGGCGGCCCAATGTTCACCCACCGCGCCACTTATGATGGCCCCATCGTCGCGCTCAATGCGGTGAAAGATGTCGGGCGCACAGTGGATTATCGTGTTGTGCCTCGCGCTGTTTTCACCCAGCCTGCTTTAGCCAGCGTGGGGCTGACAGAAGCGGAAGCTGTTACCGCCGGACATGAGGTGAAAACGGGGGCGGCTTATTTTGAGCATTCTGGTCGCGCCAAAGCGATTGGCGAAACGGAGGGGATGCTCAAGTTCATCGCCGACGCGGAAACGGGCGAACTGCTGGGCGGCCATATTCTTGGCCCGCACGCCGATATTTTGATTCACGAAGTGGTAACGGCGATGTATGATCGGGGCACGGCCGTATCCCTGCAAAAGTCGATCCACATCCACCCCACCCTCAGCGAAATGGTGAAAGATGCGGCTAAAAAGTTGAAATAAGTGGCATGACTCAATTGAGACAAATCGGCAGCGTCGCCCGCGAGTTGGGCATCAATCCCAAGACGATCCGCTATTACGAGGATATTGGGCTAATCCCCCAGGCTCAACGTACCGAGACCGGTTACCGCATCTATTCGCAGTCCGACATAGACCGCATCGCCTTCATCCTGCGCGCCCGCGAGCTTGACTTTTCGCTGGATGACATCGGCGAAATTTTAGCCCTACGCGAAAGGGGCGAAGCCCCCTGCCTGTACGTGACGGAATTAGTGCAGCGGCAGTTGGCGGTCATTGACGCCAAAATCACCGCGCTGAACCAATTGCGCCAGGAATTAAGCGACATTCAGCGGCAGGCGCAAATCATCCCGCTCGATCTGATTGTGGACAAAGAATGTGTTTGCCACCTCATCCAAAACCAGGCGATCCGGGAGGAAAATGAGTAACGCATGAGCTAGGCAGCCTCTCTCATTGACCTTCCAGTTACTGGAAACGCTACACTCATTCTCAGGTCGTTAAACGCGGCCTGGGAATTTTGTTTTTAAGAAAGTTGAGACTGAAGATTAGAGACTGGAGACTGGCGCGCTCTAGTCTCTATCTCTCTAGTCTCTAGTCTCCAATCTCCAACCTTTCAGGGTAATGTGACGATGACAGCACAAGCAACGGCAAAATTACAAGTCAAAGTGGGCGGGATGGCCTGCTCTTTCTGCACGATGACGATTGAGAAGGCGTTGGGACGGATGGAGGGGGTGACGGCCGTCCATGTCAGCCTGGCCCACGAAGAGACCCTCATCGAATACGACCCGGCGCGGCACACCCCCACCGAACTGCGCGACACCCTGCGCCAGATCGGCTACAGCGTGCGCGACCCGGACAAAGTGCGCGCTTACGAGGAACAGCAGGCCGACCTGCGCCAGGCCAGAAGCCGGCTCGTCGCCGCCGGGATTTTCACCCTGGTGACGACAATCATCATGGCCGCCCGCTGGCTGGGCTTCCGCGAATCCTGGTTCCAGCCGACAATGATCCTGATGGCCTTGCTGACGACCTTTGGCGCAGGCGGGCACATTTTGGTCATGGCCGTCCAATCGCTGCGGCGCGGCATCCTCAACCAACACGTCTTGCTGGAGTTCGGCGCCTTTGCCGGGCTGATTGGCGGCGTGATCGGTGTTTACAACCCGCTTTTCCCCGCGCCCGACTTTTTCGCCGTTGCCACTTACATTACTTCGTACCATTTGCTGTCCGGCTGGGCGTCGCTGCTGGTGCGGACGCGGGCTTCGGAAGCGGTGCGCGGCTTGCTGGCCTTGCAGCCGGCTATCGCCCGCTTGGTTTTAGCGGACGGCCGTACCCAGGAAGTACCCATCGCTCAAATCCAGCCGGGTGATTTGGTGCGCGTGCGACCGGGAGAATCGGTTCCAGTAGACGGCCGTATCCATGACGGCCGTTCTGCCATTGACGAGAGCCTGGTGACCGGCGAACCGATCCCCGTGGCCAAAAGCGCCGGCGACGAGGTGATCGGCGGCTCCATCAACCAAAACGGCGCGCTGGTGGTGGAAGTCCTCAAAGTGGGCGACGACTCCTTCTTGGCCCAGGTCGCCCGCCACATCGAAGAAGCGCGCGCCATGAAGCCGGGCATCTTGGCCCTGGCCGACCGTATTTTGCAATGGTTCGTTCCCGGCGTGCTGCTCTTTGGCGGATTGGCGATTTTGCTGTGGACGGCCGGGGCGGCCCTGTTTGGCGGCGCGCCCGATTGGACGCGGGCCATCTTCGCCGCTCTGGCCGTGCTGGTGATGGGCTACCCCTGCGCCCTGGGGATGGCGACGCCGCTGGCGATGATTCGCGGCAGCGGCGAGGCGGCCAAGCGGGGCATCCTGATGCGCTCCGGCGAGGCATTTCAAACACTTAAGGATGTGCGCCGCGCCGTCCTGGACAAGACGGGCACAATCACCGAGGGGAAGCCGAGTGTGGCGGAGGTCGTCCAGAAATCCGATTTCTTCAAGAAATCGGATTTCTCGATTCTGCAACTCGCCGCCAGCGTGGAAATCGCTTCGGAACACCCGCTGGCGGGGGCGATTGTGGCCGCGGCGCAAGAGCGAGGGCTGGAGTTGGTGGCGTTTGACGAATTTACGGCCGTGCCCGGTCGTGGCGTGCAAGCCACAGTCGCCGGGCGAACCGTCCTCATCGGCAGCCCCCGCTTTTTGTGCGAACGGGGCGTTGATTTGGCTGAATTGGAAGCGGATTTGGAACGGATGCAGTCAGAGGGGAAAACGGCCGTGGCTATCGCCCAGGATGGGGTTGCCGCCGGACTCATCGCCATCACCGATGCCATCAAGCCGGACGCCGCCGAAACCATCGCCCGGCTGCGCGCTGATGGCATTGAGCCGGTCATGCTCACCGGCGACAACCGGCGCACGGCGGCAGCGGTGGCGGCACAGGCAGGCATTACGCAACTGTTCGCTGAAGTGTTGCCGGGCGAGAAAGCGGAAAAAGTGCGCCAATTGCAGGCGGCCGGGCATCGTGTGGTCATGGTCGGCGACGGCATTAACGACGCGCCCGCCCTGATGCAGTCGGACGTAGGTATGGCCATCGGCGCGGGCACGGACATCGCCATTGAAGCGGCGGATGTGGTGTTGACGGGGGAACGGTTGGGGGCGATTGTGGATGCGATTGAGATCGGCCGTTTGTCGTACCAAAAGACAGTGCAAAATTTGTGGCTGGCGTTTACGTTTAACGGCGTCGGCGTGCCGCTGGCGGCGACGGGGCTGGTACGGCCCGGCTGGGCGATGGCGGCGATGGTCGCCAGCGTAAGTTTGGTGCTGCTCAATTCATTTGGCGGGCGGCTGGTTAGAAAGTGATCGGAGGAATCTATGAGCAATAGCGTTATTGGCATCATCAAGAGAACGAATCGGCCATGAATATTGCGACCGCTTATAGTTGGCTGGCCCCACTCTATGACCGCTCTCGTCCTTTATGGGCAAAATGGGTCATGGGCCAGGCTGAAGCCTATTTGGAACAGGAGGCTTTGCCCCGTTGTCTGACGCCTGAAACGCATATCCTGGATATGGGTTGTGGTACCGGTATTAACTTGGAGCGGCTGCAAAGATTGAAACTCCCTTTCACCGGTTACACCGGACTCGACCTGACGCCGGCTATGCTGGCACGCGCTCAGACAAAGCTTGATGGCCGCCACCCGGCCGGCTATTGCCGTGGAGATATGCTCCATTTACCTTTCCCCGATCAATGCTTTGAGTTGGTGTTGTCAACCTGGGCGCTGTCGCACTTGTCGCCGCCTCAACCGATGTTGGCTGAAGCCCGCCGGGTGCTAAAGAAAGATGGCGTCCTGATTGTTCTGTTCTGGTCACGGCCGTCATACTTGATGGGAATCGTTGCCAGGCTGTTGGAGCCGCTGTTTCTGGTGCGGTTTGTGGAAGTGGCAAAACTGCGTCCCAGCTTGGGAGATAGGGCGCTCATTCGCCAGTTTGCAAGTGGATGGGGTACGTCTGTTGTATGGCCTGGCTCGTCGCGGGAGCAAGTTGATTATGATTCGTAACCATATCCGGCTTGGGAACGGGAATTTAATAACTGGCGCAGATTGGTTCACTCTTCCGAGAGTGAACCAATCTCAAATGGGACAGTTAATTAATTTTCATTCCTTACCATGACAAAAAGGAGAAAATCTTATGCAAATGCTGTCCCAAAGTTCACGTTATTTGAAGCCTGTTGGCGGCTCGTTACTTTTGATCAGCTGCTACGCGACCTGGGTGGCCTGGGGCGCGGGTTTGCTCGCTTTACTTGGCTTTTCTGTGGCCTATTCTTTTTTGAATCCCGCAGTCCCTTTTATTGACCTTATTCGGGAGCCGCTGTTCTTTGCCGCCCTGGCTCTTTTCACTCTGGTCTCGCTGCGTCAGGGGGCCGCGGCGCTAATCCTGGCGCTTATCGGCGGCTTGCTGCTGTACATCGGGTATTACGTTTACCCGAATAATCTGCCGCTCCTCATGGGCAGTGTTACTTTACTAGCTTCATACCTTCTTGGAAGAAGACGCAATTCCAAATTATCTTTGCGGAAACAGAAAAACATCATTTAGTTCGGAGGAATCTATGAAAAATCAGGTTAAGTTTTTGATGGGTATTATAACTTTATTGTTTGCGGTTGCCGGTTGTACAGTGGCGACGGCTGAGCCGACGGCCGTTCCCGCCGCGGCGTCTGGTGAGATAGACAATACGGGATCCCAGAGTACCGACCAGTTTGCCCCGCTCGTTGGCGGTCTTTACCAAGGGGGCGAAGTCAAATTCATCCACACCGAAACCTCCAACCCAGACGTGACCGCCATGCTGACTGAGATGATGGGCGGCCCCCAGGTGATATTGGTTCCGGAATTGGCCGATGTGCCGCCATCGGCATTGGCGACTTTGTACGTCTTTACCAATGGCCTGTCGGAAGGGCTGGATGGGTATGGGCCGTTTGGTTTTCAACGAGATGTTTTTGATTCGGTACCGGGAGATGCGGGGTATCGGCCGTTACGTAATGTGCTGCTGGTTGAGTGGAACGAAGGCCAAACGCCCCGCGAATTACTGTCTGTAGCTGAATTGAAGGAAGCAGAATCAAACGGCGAGGTGATTATCATGGAATCGGGAATTGTGGTCAATTTCCCTGTGTTAGTCTGGCCGGATGGCAGTCGTTAGCAACCGTATTTTCGTATTCCGTATTCCGTGTGCCGTTATCGGATCACGAAATACGGATTACGGATAACGGACTACGGACTACGGATTACCCAACAAGAGGTGTTTAGCATGACAAAGAAAACGATCGTTTTGGAAGTGACAGAGGGGCATATTTGCTGCGAGGCTTGTGAGAACACGATTAAGCTAACGGTGGGGCAAATGCCCGGCGTGGCTGAGGCGGCGCCCAGCCATGAATTACAGCAGGTTGAGGTAACGCTGGATACGGATGATGTGACGGTAACTGCCGTGCGGGAAACCTTGTCCAAAATCGGCTGGCAAACGGAGGAAGCGTAAGGTGAACAGTGTCTCCCTGTTACTCCTGTCGCTGGTTTTTGGCGTTGTGGGCGCGTTTACCCCCTGCGCCCTGGGCATTAACGCCGTATTTCTGGGTTACATCACGGGCAAACCCCGCCGCCGGCGACTGCTGGAATGGGCGTTGTTTGCCCTCTCCCGCGCCGCTTTCCTAACGCTGCTGGGGGTGGCTTTTGGGCTGCTTGGTCAACTGGTAGGCGGCTTTGTGCGCAGCTATCAGGTTATTTTCGCTTATGGCTTAATCTTACTAGGAGCGCTGTTTATCGTCAGCCGTTTTCGGCCGTTGCCTCTACCTTACATCAGTCTGGCCCCGGCCGCCGCCAGCCAGGTGGAGACAGGTCAGAGCAGGAACGGTATCCTGGCCATGGGCGCCATTTTTGGTCTGGATGTTCCCGCCTGCACCAGCCCGTTGGTGGTAGCTTTGCTGGCCGAAACGGTACTAGTCGGCGATTATCTTTTTGGGGCGGTGGCGCTGTTCATCTTTGGTATCGCCATGTCGTTACCTTTATTGGTTGTAGGCGCGTTCGAGGGCGCCAACCGCTGGCTGACGCGCATCGCCCGCCGTTATGGCGCCGCTTTTTATCTGGCGGCTGGCGCATTGCTGATTTTGGTCGGCCTGGCGGAACTTTCACCAATCGTTATGAGCATCATCGGCGGTTGGGTGCGTTTCATTGTGGCCCCTTTGTTGACGAGTTGATGAAATGGATAAGGCATCCTCCCGGAGGTTCACAGGTGACGCCTGGTTTCGTCAAGGCAACCTCCGGGAGGGTTAGTAATTTCATGGAGGTTATTGTGCGTTTACGATTTATTATGTTAATAATTCCGGCGATTGTCTTGCTGGGCGCGGGTTCTGTGTTAGCCCAGGCAGGGCGGGAAACGGTGGTCTTGCCGGTTGAAGGCATGGTCTGACCGGTGTGCGAAGCGGCCGTAGAACAGGTCGCCGGACGCCTGGAAGGTGTCTTCTCTGTTGACGCGGACTATATTAAAGGAACGGCCGCGATCGTTTACGATCCGGCAGCCACGACGCCGGCGCAAATTGTCGCGGCCATCAATACGCAGACGTTTTATCGCGCCACATTGCCGGGAACGGAACCGGCGGGAAGCTTCCGTTTGCCGGGAGGCCGGTTGGGGCTGTTTTTTTACCTGGCTCTGGCCGGGGGCGCTGGCTGGCTGGCATATACCCGGTATCGTCATCGTGTACGGCCGTCGCCACGATTGACAGAAAACGAGCCGAAAGGAGAATTACATGGATAAATCATTTGTCAGCAAAGTATATTGGGGCGGGGTATTGGCGCTGGCCTTGAGCGCCTGTGGCGGGGGCACGGCCGTTGACACAGACTCACCAATCCCAACGGCCGAACTCGCAGCCACAGCCCAATTACCGCTGGTGGACGAATCCTTATCACTGGCCGAGCCGGACGACCATGCCCATCCTGTCAACGCGCCAGAGCATATTCACCTGGACGACGGCTCAGTGGTGACGACCACAGATTTACCGATTGAAAACGAATTATTAGTACAACTCATCTCCGGCGAGCCTATCGCCGTCGGCGCGGCCAATGCCAGCGCGCAAACGATGGCCTTGACCATCCCCACCATGTTCTGAATTGCCTGCGAGGCCCGTGTGGTCTCCAACTTGCAGCAAACGGCGGGTATTGTCAGCCTGGAAGCTAATTCGGAAGAGAGCCAACTGATTGTTGCCTTCAACCAGGATACAGTTACCGTAGATGAGATTATCGCCCAGATTAACCTGACGGGTGATGAAGTGACAGACGCCGTATTTCGTGTTCCGTAAACCGTATTCTGTTATTTGTGACGGAATACGGTTTACGGACAACGGAATACGGTTTACGGACAACGGAATACGGATAACCGATTACGAAAACAAGGAGATAAACCAAATGTCCCAAAATGTAACCCTTCATGTCGTTGGCTCACAAACGATGCACTGCGCCGGTTGTGAGCGCACGGTTACTTTTACGCTCTCGCACCTGCCCGGCGTGAAGGTGATTAAGGCCGACCATAAAACGCAGGTGATCGAACTTGTCCTAACCGGCGATAAAACGGATTTGGAAAAGGTGAAGGCGGAGATGGATTGGATTGGGTATAAGGTGAAACTGGTATGAGCAGCGAAATGGCGGACGGCCGTTCCCCAACCCCAGCCTGGTTATCCTATGCCGGGTTGCTGGCTATTTTCGTCGTGGTCATCGCGGCCGGTTATGCTGGTTTCCGCGCCTTTGCCAGCGCCGACCTGGCCGGGTTTAACCTCTACCTGCTGGCTGTTGCTGCCGGGGTAGCCAGCTTCTTCTCCCCTTGCGCTTTTCCTTTGCTGCCCAGTTATCTTTCCTTTTATTATCTGGCGGGGCAGGAAGATACGGCCGTGTCACCGGGAATCGGCCGTGGTTTAAAGCTGGGTCTGTCATCGGCTCTGGGTGTGATGAGTTTCGTGCTGGTGCTGGGTGTCGTCATCGCCATTCTGGGCGCCGGCGCGGGCAAGAACCTCTCCATTTCCGGGCCTGAACCCAGCCAGTTTGTGCGCGGCTTTCGCGGCGTCGTGGGGTTGATTTTGCTTACGTTGGGCATCATGCAGCTCACCGGCCGCAACTTAAAACCCAGGTTCGTAGACGCCTTTGCTTACCGCACCCGGCCACAGCGAGAAGGCCAGCGGAGCGCGGCCGCCAACCTCTACCTGTACGGCCTGGGCTACAACGCTGCCGGGATGGGCTGCACCGGCCCCATCCTGGCCGGGCTGATGCTCTCCGCTCTGGCTTCCGGCGGCTTTGGCTCCGCCCTCAGCGCGTTTGTCGTGTTTGCGCTGACGATGGGCGGCCTGATGCTCATCGTTTCCGGCCTGGTGGCCGCCTCCCGCCAGACGCTCATCACGCGCCTAAAAGCGGCCACGCCCCGCATTAAAGGGGCGGCCAGCGTTTTGTTGATTGGCGTTGGTCTGTTCAACTTGTATACAGCATTGAATTTGGATATATTTTTAGACCTTTTGTTTCCCTAAAAACTCAGCCCGGCGAAAAAGACCCAATAGTAAATCAGATAAATTCCGGCTCCCACCAGGAACACGGTAATTAACCATTGCCCCTCGGCGAAAATGATCGCGCCTACGATGTTACATCTTCCCGCCCATTCCCTTCATCGCGCCCCCCATCTGCCCGCATAGCTGCGATTTCTTGGTGGGTTGCAGCCGGGAAACTAGCGCCGGGCCGGTTAAGTTAGCGTTCATATCACGGGTCATGCGGCATTGGAATACAATGTCATCATTTTTGCGAAACCGGTACGCCTCTCCGGCAATTGTTAACGCGCCATCTTTGGCCGCTTTATAAACGGTGGGGAAAGGGCTGGTAAACCAGTAAGAACCTTTGTCTGTGATCGTTCCTTCCCGCAGCAGCCTCCGAATCTCTCGTTTGTACTCCAGTTCCTCCGGCTGCCAGGACAATCCGCGCATCACTTCAAACTGGATGTCATGCTCTAATTGGCGTAACTGGCCTTGTTTTTCATATGTGTCCCGCGCGTCCGGGTCGGTAAAAGCCCAAACATCATTTGGATCCGGGTCTGGGCTGTCCGGAGTTGTGTCCATTCGGGAAATGTATTCCGACAGTCCAAAGAGTTTCTTGAAAATATTCATTAGATCGTCTCCTTATCGCATTCGGCCCATCATGGCATTCGCCATGTTACCGCATAATTGCTGTGTACGCTGGTCTTGAAAGTCGCCGATCAACACCGGCCAATCCAGGTTAAACCGGTCGCGGGTCATAGGGCAGGCCCAGACAATATCATCCCCTTTCTTGAAGGGAATCCGGTTCCCTTTTAGATTTAGTTCGCCATCACGCAGGGCACGGTACACCGACGGGTGGGGGCTGATAGCCCAGAAAGTAGCCAATTTACGTACAACGCCCTCCGTCTCCAACCGGTTGATCTCGGCTGCATAAGCGCGGTCGAGTGCGCTCCAATCTTGGCCGCGCATCACTTCGAAGCGAATGTCCTGCTCCAATTTGTCCAATCTGCCCTCAAACTCATAACGGGCGCGGGCCACGACATCGGTCATCAGCCACACATCTTCTCTGCCGGTGACGGCCGGGAGGAAAACGCTGCCACAGTAGGTACACTTGACCGGCTGGCCGTATTTACCATCCCATTCGATGGGCGCGCCACAGCTTGTACATTGGATTTGTTGCAGTTTCATCGTCAATTTTGCCTCATTGCTTCTAAATTTTACGCGAATGGGCTTATTATCCTACTTCATCAGGCTGTAGGGCAAGATGACTTTGGGGTCAGTTTAAGTTAAGCTTGGATTTTGATCTGACTCTCCCCCCTCCCCCTGATTGACTGACAGATTTAACATTTGAACATTGACAACATCATAATCGCTCCAACGAATGAAGTTCATACATGGGCTGGTAGAACTGTTTCCAAGATGCAATGGCTGGTTCTGGGTCAGGATTGGGTGGCAACCATAA
>JAJRYT010000248.1 GCA_024275635.1 Chloroflexota bacterium
AAGAGATGGCGCGGTATGAGGACGCCCTGCGCGACTTCGACCGCGCCATTGAACTCAAACCGGACTATGAATGGGCCATCGCTCTGCGCGGCATCACCTACCAAGAGATGGCGCGGTATGACGACGCCCCGCGCGACTTTGACCGCGCCATTGAACTCAAACCGGAAGATGAAGGGGCCATCGCTCTGCGCGGCATCACCTACCGGCTGATGGCGCGGTTATGAAGACGCCCTGCGCGACTTCGACCGCGCCCTTGAACTCAAACCGGACGATGAATGGGCCATCGCTCAGCGCGGCACGACCTACGGACAAATGGAGCGGTATGAAGACGCCCTGCGCGACTTCGACCGCGCCCTTGAACTGGATCCGGAATCAGACTGGAAGCACTATGATCGCGGCTTAACATACAAAGTAACGGGCGAATCTGGAAATGCCGCGGCTGATTTCACCCAAGCCATCACCCTCGCCCAATCAGATTACAAAACCAATCCCCAAGACTGGCGTAACACCCTCAACCTGGCCGTATATCATCTTGCCGCCGGTCATACCCAGGATGCCGAGCGCCTCTACCATGAAGGCATTCAAGCCCCGGAAAACTTCATCCGTGAAGCCATCACCGACCTCGACGACCTTCTCCGCCTTTTCCCGGATCACTCCCAGGCCCAGACCATACGCGCCTTTCTTCAAGAACGCTTAGATGAATAATCGTCCAGATAAGCAGTGTACAATCAGCGCTAGCATCGCTATACTGATAATGACGAGCTTGAGAAAGATTTTCTGGCAACGGTGACCGCTTTTAATATCCAGGCCAGATATGACGATCATAAATTGGCTTTTTACAAAACCTGCACCCAAGACTATACAGAAAAATGGATCAGCGAGATAAAGAGGTTTAGAAAATGGATCAAGGCGCTGCTATTGAAATAGTGAAAAAATATATTCGCTACCTGCGAGAAAACAAATTCGATATCCAAAAAGCGTATTTATTTGGGTCGTATGTTACGGGAAAATATCACGATGACAGCGACATTGATTTAGCGCTTATTATGAACAATTTGCCAAACAGTTTCATCGCCCAAGTGGAATTGATGAAAATAGGCCGAAAATTCGACACGAGAATTGAGCCGCATCCATTTGAAGAAGCGGACTTCAATACAACAAACCCATTTGCCAATGAAATCCTTGATAAAGGGATACAGATTGTTTAAGCCAGATGGATTCAATCTCCAAGATTGAACCGGGCGTATACATAACTTGGGGGAGGCAAGTAAAAAAGCCACGAATTACACAAATTTCACGAATTTAGCCGGTTTTAATTCGTGAAATTTGTGTAATTCGTGGCAAAAAACAGAAGTCCCCCAACTAATGGATGCGCCCGATTGAACTCATTTGAACTTTATAGTAACTGACCAAGACCAAACAGGATGACGAAGGCCAGGGTCATCAGCGAGGTTTGTTTCAACAAAGGATTTAGCAAAAGCGGATCGGTCGTGCGAGCAACGGCCGTCCCATTCCCCCAAATCATCGGTAACAGCAACACAAACAGCCATCCCCCCGGCCCGCTCCCGTTCAAAATAACGTAGAGGGCGGCAGTGAAAACGGCCGTTGCCAACAAAATCCAATGGTAAACCCGCGCCCGCTCCGGCCCCAACCGCACCGGAATCGAAATCTTGCCCGCCTGGGCATCCGATTCGATATCGCGGATATTATTGACATTGAGAACGGCCACCGCCAACAGACCGCAGCTCGTCGCCGGCAGCAACAGCAGCCAATCAAACGCTTGTACCTGCAAAAAATAGGTTCCCATCACCCCCGCCCAGCCAAAGAAAATAAGAACAAACAAATCGCCCAGCCCGGCATAGCCATATGGATGGCTGCCGGCCGTGTAGCTGATCGCCGCCCAAATAGCTGCGCCGCCCAGCAGTCCGAAACCGAGGAACAACCAGAGAACGGCCGTGCCCAACGCCAGCCAAATCAACGTCAGGCCGCTGCCTACCGAAAGCAGCGCAAACAAAATCACCGCCCGTTTCATCGTCGCCGCCGAGATTTGACCGGTTTGCACGGCTCGTTTCGGCCCAGCCCGCTCCACATGGTCGGCGCCATGCACGGAATCACCGTAATCGTTAGCCAGGTTGGAGAGGATTTGGAGGAAAACGGCCGTTAACCCCGCCAACACCGCCGCCCCCGGCCGCAAAGACCCCGCTGCCGCCGCCAGAAACGTCCCTAAAATAATACTTGCCAACGCCAGCGGCAGCGTCCGCGGCCGCATCGCCTCAATCCAGATTTGTGTCTTGTTCATTTCCATAAAATTGTGTGAAAAGATTGATGATTGATGCTCTCTAATCTTTAATCGTAACTATACCAGTTTCACGTAAATTCGCGCTAATTCGTTGCCGATTTAGAAAACCACAAAGATAGGGCGTGGTTCATTTTTGACAAAATCATCTTTACAATGAGATGTGGATTTCCAATCCACATCTAATACTAAAAGTGCGTTGAAACGCGCTAAAGACCCGGTTTGAGCGCATTTCAACCCGTTTTCAACGGGTTTTTTGTCTCCGCCGTGCATTTGCAATGCACAGCGATGGTCGAACGCAAAACCGAGTTGTAAAGATGCAAAACCGAGTTTTGAACCATGCCCTACTTCCATATTCTGCAAAAGCGTTTGGCGCACATCTTCGGTTTGGTTCGGGTCGGCGAGCGGCAGTTGACTCAAACGTTATCAATGAGTGTGGTATCTTTGCCCATGGTGTGTTCTCCTTGCGACTTCTGACCGCTTCATAGGTTTTCTCACCTACGAGAATACGCCACCCTTTTTCTTTCGCCAATCCACCACTTTTGATAATACCTCGGCGCGCACTGATATTTTCTTTTACATTGAAGCCTTCTATAATTCTATATATAGAAAGCGTTGCCATTCAACGCTGGATTATCTCAGCTCAATAGTTTATGAAGAGGCTTGTTTTCAATACTAATCTGTCTCTTCTTTGTGTCTGTAAAACTGGGAGCAGATCAACCTTTTTAGCTTGGTTGGAAACGCCATCTTACCAAAATGAGGTGCTTTGTTTATTTTGCTGCGACTACTGAGAAGCCATGGAAGTTGCGGAGAACGAATTATGTCCAAACAAACCTGGGGATTCTGGCTGATTTTCCTTTCTATCATGGGGCTAGGCGCACAAGCCAATCAGTCTACAACCATTCTGCTCACAGAAATATTCTACGACACGCCCGGCGCCGACGGAGAACGGGAGTGGATTGAAATTGCCAATGTGGGCACGGCCGTTCTCGACCTGTCCGACATCAAAGTGGGCGATGAAACCGTACCCGGCGGCAGCGAAGGCATGAACCGTTTTCCCGATGGGGCCAAAATTGAACCGGGCCAGGTCATCATCGTGGCGCAAACGGCCGTGGGGTTCAGGGAATTATACGGCCGTAACCCCAACTATGAAATCAATAACAGCGACCCTGACGTGCCCGACATGCGCCGTTACCCCTTGTGGGCTGGCGGCGACCTGGCCCTGAGCAACAATGGCGACGACATTCTGCTGATAGACAGGCTAACCGTCATAGACGCCGTCAGCTACGGCGACAGCCGCGCCGCGTTCAGCCCGGCCGTGAGCGGCGTCTCAACCGGGCAGAGCATTGAGCGCATCCCGGCCAACTGCGACGCCGATTCCGCCGCCGATTGGCAAACTCAGCCTACGCCCACCCCCGGCGTCATCACTCTGGATGGGACGTGCGCCGCGCCGCTCAATCCTGCCGAACGTGAAGACCTGCCGCCCATCGGCGTGATTCAGGGGGAAAGCGGCGCGTCCCCATTCGTCAATGAGACTATCTCCTTTCGCGGCGTCGTCACCGGCTCTTACGAAGATCGCAACGCCAGCGGCGTCACTTACTACACGCTGTTTGTCCAAGATTTGCCCGGCCATGAGGATGGCAATCCGGCAACGTCAGATGGGATCGCGCTGTTTCTAGGGCGGAAACGAGGCAGTTACCAACCGGGCGATCAACTGCGTATCACCGGCCGCGTGACCGAATTCTTTGACTATACCGAAATTGACGACGCCGGACTGGACATCAGCGTTGAAGCCGAAAACAGTCCCCTGCCCGCGCCCATTGCCATCACGCCGCCCGCAGGCAGCGCTGCGCAGGCGGTCTACTTTGAGCCGCTGGAAAGTATGTTGGTATCCATCCCCGCCAAGACCCGCGTCGTCGGCCCCACCTACAGCGGCTGCGGCTTCGCCGTCGTCCGCGCCGACAGCAGCCTGACGCGCGTTTTTCGCCGCCGCGCCGCCGATCTTAGCGGCCCCATCGTCACTATATTGCATCACAGCGATGTCCGGTGCAGCAATTTTCCCAATGTCAAAGTCGGCGACACGGTCAACGGCATCATCGGACCGCTCATTTATAATTTCGAGGCGTTCAAGATCGTGCAGCAGGCTGCCGGGGCGCTGGCGGTAACGGCCGTTCCCTTGCCCGATCCATCTCCGCCGCCCCAACCCGCCGCCAACCAATTCAGTCTGACCACCTTCAACGTCGAAAATCATTTTGACAGCGTAGACGATACCGGGGATGACGCTGAACCCAAACCTTCCCCCGCGGAAATCGCCATCAAGCAAACCAAATTGGCTCACGCCATTGGCCGCACATTGGGCTGCCCAACGCTCATTGGCATCCAGGAAGTAGAAAATGAGGGGCTGCTGCTGGATCTGGCGCGGGAAACGGCCGTTCTGTGCGGCTTCACCTATCAGGTCACCCACCGAGAAAGCGCCGATAGGCGTGGGATTGACGTGGCCCTGCTCAGCGATCCGCGCCGGGTCACAATAACCGCCGCCGCTTTACGCCAGGGGTGTACCGCCATCGCCACAAATATTATGGATGACTCTAGCGCCTGTAGCGCAGGCGAGAACCCGCTCTTTTCGCGCCCGCCACTCCAGGTTGATTTGCGGGTTGATGATGTTGACTACACGATATTTGTGAATCATTTCAAATCGAAACGAGGCGGCGAAGCGGAAACAGCCCCGCGGCGGTTGGCCCAGGCGCAGCACATCGTCGGGCTGGTAAACGATCTGCGGGCGCAAAATGAGACGGTGCGGCTCATCGTCCTGGGCGATTTCAACGACTATGAGCTGTCCCCGCCGCTGGAATTGATGACATCGGGCGGCGATCTCGTCAATGCCCTACTGGATGTTTCCGATCAGGAACGGTACAGCTTTGTTTTTGGCGGCGTGTCGCAGTTGATTGATGGGGTTTTGCTGTCGCCCAATTTGGCGGACGCGGTAGCGGCCGTTACCATCCAACACACCAATGCCGATTTTCCCGATACGTTGGGCAGCGACACCAGCCCGGCTAATCTAGCTTATAAAGCAACCGATCACGATCTGCCTTTGATTGTGGTAAATATAGTTGGGGGGCCAGAAACGGCCGTCACGCCCACGCTGCCGCCAGAAACGGCCGTTCCCCCCACCCCCGCACCGCCCTCCCCAGAACCGGGCGGCGGCGCGGGCAGCCGGTGGTTATGGGTTTTAGGCGGCATTGTTGCCGTGGTAACGGTCGTCACAGCCGCACTGTTTCGCCGTCGTTAAAGCAGATCCAAACCAAACGTTCGCTGTGTGCCTGTCAAATCTAAACTGGACAGTGGCGTTTTTTACTTTTTCCAGTGTGACGCACCAGAGAGAAATCTAAAATTTACTAGACTCCAGATCCAAATTTGACCATGTTACTCACCATCAAGTAGAATGTTCATGAGGACTCCATGATCGAACATATTTTGATCGTTGAACCAGATAAGGAATTTGCCAATCAGCTGGTGGCGTCGCTCAAAAAAATCGCCCCATTCACCATCACCGTAGCCAGCGATGTAATTGAAGCCTCTCTGCTCCTGACCCGCCAGCAGCGCGATCTGGCCTTCATTCCTCTCATCGAGAGCGGCAATAATGCCGTGCAGTCACTGCGTACCATCCAGCCCAATTTGCGTCTGGTGTTGACAATGCCATCCGCCAATAAAGTCGTACCGGACAGCTATGCCGGGAAAGTCCAGGCTGTCCTCCTCAAACCCCACCTAAACACAGACTTACCGGCCATCATGGAAAAAGCTGTCAACCAACCGCTGGTTATCGAAGAAAACGGCCGTCCCCAAACAGCCGAATTACCCTCCCTGGAAACAGCCATCCTCATCGCTGCCCTGCAAAAAGCAAAACTGGGCAAATTCATTCAAACCGTAGTTTTCGCCCACAAAACCAACCTGCTGGCCCATTGGGGCGACCTCAACATCACCCAGGCAGCAACGGTCGCGTTGATTGTAGGCGATAAATGGCAGGCCGAAGCCAACAGCGCCTTAGTCCAATTCGTCCATCTGGCCGCACACGCCGGCGATCTGCTCCTCTACACCCGCGAAGTAGATGATGATGGACACCTGCTTACATTGGTTGCTCTACCAGAAACACCCTTACACGAACTACGCCAACAAGCAAACCAATTATCAACGAATCTTACTCAGGCTTTACAGGGGAAAACATTGCTTGAATCAAGTGTAGAGACAACCGCCGTCAAAACCAACGGCAGCCGTCAATCCTATGCCATCATCTGGCGACCAATCCGGCCAATTCCCAAATCGCTCCACATCCCCCTGCGTCGGGCGATGGAACGATTAGCCACCGCTAACGCCTGCATCCTCAGCTACGCCAGCGTCCATGAAAAATTGGTGCATCTAGTTGTGACCTGCCCGCCGGGACGAGACAGCGCCTGGGCCGTTTACCTGTTCAAAAACGGGTCAGAAGATACAATTCAACGCGAATACGGCATTGCCGCCAGCTTATGGGATACCGGCTACTATTCGATTAAATCCTCACAGCCCCTGTCAGAAGCAGAGTTAAATATCTTTTTAGAACAAACGCAGTAGGAGTCGTCCAAAATCAACTTCGCAGTTTGTTAGCAATTGGTAGTTGGTAATTTGTAAGCCGTGTTTGGCATTATTCTCTAATTCGGGGTTTAATTATAACAATCGCCAATCCAGTGAAGTATATTAAGATTTTTTGCCATGCACACATTCTATTACTCAGGCCACACTCGTCACGATCCGCAGCAACTGCACCAACCGGAAACGCTGCCGCAAAATCGGTTTTTCAGTGAAGTTGCCCAGCGTGGCGGCCTCATACACCATGCATTACAAACATCTGATTTAGGCCCCATCACTGAACCAGGCAATTTTAGCATAGAGCCGATTGGCGAGATTCATGAGTACGGCCTGCTCAACCTCCTGCAAAACGCTTACGAGCGCATGTCTAACGAAGAACCCGCTCAAGTAGCTCTCCCCAACGCCTTTCCCAGGAATAAAACCATCTCCCACAAGCCCCGTTCTATCTGGGGACAGCTTGGCTATTACGCTTTTGATACCGCCTCCCCTATCCTGGAAGCCACCTGGGATGTGGCCTATTGGACAGCACAGGTCGCCATCAGCGCCGCAGCGCTGATCAATGTCAGAAGCAGCGGTGTGGTTTATGCTTTATGCCGCCCGCCCGGTCATCACGCCGGCCCCAATTTTTACGGCGGTTTCTGTTACCTGAATAATGCGGCCATTGCAGCCAACTGGCTGGTGAAGCAAGGCCAGCGGGTGGCGATTCTGGATTTAGATTATCATCATGGGAATGGGACGCAGGCGGTTTTTTACGGCCGTTCCGACATCCTATTTTGCTCTATCCATGCCGATCCCTTTTATGAATACCCCTATTTCTGGGGTTTCGCCGACGAAACAGGCAGTGGCAGCGGGGAAGGGTATAACTTCAACTACCCCTTGCCCCGCAGCGCCGACGAAGCCACTTACCGGCATACCCTCGACGAAGCGCTTAAACGTATCCACCAATACGTCCCCGACACCCTGCTCATCTCACTCGGTGTAAACATCGTTGAGGGCGATCCAGTCGGCCATTTTCAATTACCCCAGAATGCTTTAAACCGCATTGGCAAAGCTATCGCTGCCCTCCATCTACCCACCATCGTGGTACAAGAAGGCGGCTATTTACTGCCTTCTCTCGGCGAATGTGTTGTGGCTTTTTTGACCGGATTGATTGAATAAGAGTAACTATACCGTCTCTGGAGACCTGCGAGGTTTTTGCACGCTATCTCGTCGTCATCTCTCTGGTGAGAACCTCGCAGGTCTGAATAGTTACGAATAAGAAGTTATTAACCAGCGTGAGGTTGTGATGTCCCAATCAACTCAAACCTTCAACATGAATAAACCTGGCTGCCTGTTCTTATTCGGCCTATTTTGGGTCGGGTTTTCCACCATCTTTGTCATCATCGGCCTGACCCAGGACAATATCGCTTTTGCCATCTTTGGCCTGCTCTTTGTCCTGGTTGGCGTGGGAATGTTAATTTTTGCGCTATTTTCCTATTACACGCGCTTCCGGATCGGCCAACCAGAAATAACGATTTCAGAACAAACGCTGCGGGTGGGCGAACCGTTTACAGTAAGCTATTTTCACAGTTTTAACCGGAGCGTTCAGGTGGATAGCATCCGTGTGACGCTCCTGTTTAAGGAGACGGCTACCTACCAGCGGGGCACAGACACAACCACCGTCACCCATGACCATGTCATAACCGAATTTGAAGAACCGGGCGCTCAATTTCAGGCCGGTCATCTCATTCAGCAAAGCTATGATTTTCAAATTCCGCCTACCGGGATGCACACGCTCAAAGTCCGTCGCAACAAATTAGAATGGTTTATCCGTTTTCAAATGAAGGTCCCCCGCCTGCCTGACCTGGTGGAACAGTTTGAATTGGATGTTTTACCAGCGCTGATGAGGTAAGCACAGCATGGCCCAACTAGAAATTGAAGTTACTTTAGATAATGGCGCTGAGTCGTTCGGCGCAGTCAAATATCAACCCGGCAGCGAAGTGAAAGGGACGGTCACGATTTTTCCCGATGGCGATGTGGAATGTAAGCATTTGTATATCCGCCTGGAATGGCACACGGAGGGACGGGGAACCCGCTACCAGGAGCCAATGGATGAGTTGGATGTATACCAGGGGACGTTGAAGGGTGGTTTCCCCAGTTCGTATGAATTCAACTTCCACCTGCCGGATGAGCCGTGGAGTTATGAGGGGCATTATGTGAGTGTGGTCTGGGCGGTGACGGTTCAGGTGGATGTGCCCTGGGCGAAGGATGCAAAGTATGAAGAAGCGTTTGTGATGCGGCCTGAGATGGGGGGGCGGAATTGGTAATTGGTAATTGGTAATTGGTAATTGGTAATTGAGTTACTGTTGGCGTTTATACTGATGGATTAAATCATTGGCCGTGATTTGGCGAACGGCCGTTTCCCTCTGCCACACATCATACAAAAAATACTCCGCCCGGCGCAGATTCGGATAGAACGTATCATATAAAAATGCAGCCGCATCGGGAGCCAGCCTGGTACGCGCTGCGCCTGGTAGGGCAAAATAATCCAGGCGGCAGGCCAGCATCTGTTCATAATAATCCAGCGTGAGTATTTCATCCAGGCGCATCGTAACCAGGGGCAGCCCGCGCCGGGCAAACCGGGCGGTCAAATCCCGATGACTGCTTAAGAGTAGACGTAAGCCCGCATCACTATCCTGACCAAGTGTAGCAATCAGTTTCCGCCATGATCGGCGGTGAACTCTTTGCGCTTCATCCAGGAGAAGTATGTCGAGATCGGCCGCAGCTGTTTTGACGCGGTGTTCGCCAGGGGCCAGGTATTCATAGGCCACGCGCAAACCGTCCCGGTCAAAATAGTCGGCCAGTTTGAGTAAGGTAGTTGTTTTTCCGCTGCCCATTGACCCTAAAAGCTGCAAATGGATGAAATTGGTGGTGAGGAGCTTCCGAATCACAGCCGGCAAGATCGCCATCGCCGCCCATTCGTCATCCTGCAAAGCCCCAAACGGGTTGCGGCGGTAGCCTAAGGTATGATGAAAGAAAAACGGCCGTTCGGCCATATAATCACCGATGTTCCCCCAGCCGCTCGTATCATTTTCACGACATCATCACTGAAGCGTATCCTGATGGCGTTTATAATATCGTCACAGCCAGGGCCAAACAAAACGTCAACATTCGTGGAGCAGTAGTATGAACGATAACATACCGAGTTGGATCGGCAAAACACTCAGTAATCGTTATAAAATTGAGGAAGAACTGGGACAGGGAGGCATGTCGGCCGTTTTCAAAGCGTATGATCCCAATCTAAAACGCCATGTCGCCATCAAACTCATCCACCCACACCTGACCGAAAACCCGGAATTCATCCAACGCTTTGAGCAAGAAGCGGCCGCCGTGGCCCAGTTGCGGCACAACAACATCGTCCAGGTCTACGATTTCAACCATCATCTCAGCGTCTATTACATGGTGATGGAATACCTGGTCGGGGAGCCGCTGAACAAAAAGCTGGACGCGCTGAACAAGGCCGGCTTGCGTATGCCGTTGGCTGATACCATCCGCATTGTGGCCACCATTTGTGATGCGGTTGATTATGCCCACCAGCGCCGCATGATTCACCGCGACCTGAAACCCGCCAACATCATCCTGGATTTATTGGGCGAGCCAATTTTGATGGACTTTGGCATTGCCAAGATCGTTGGCGGCATGGTTCACACGCAGACCGGCGCGGCCATCGGCACGGCCGCTTACATGTCGCCGGAACAATGGATGGGCGAAGAGGTAGACCACCGCGCCGACATTTACGCGCTGGGCATAATCCTCTACGAAATGTTGAGCGGCGCGCCTCCCTTCCAGGGTGATTCCACCTACAAAATCATGACCCAACATGTCAGCGAGCCGATTCCCGACATCCGGCAGATGAACACCAATACACCTAATTCCCTGGTCGCTATCATCGAAAAGGCGCTTTCAAAGGATCGCAATGACCGCTATCAAACGGCCGTTGCGATGGCCAACGCCTTACACACAGCGGCCGTACACGTCCAAAGCCCCACCGACACGCTGGCCGCGCGACACCTGGACCGTCTCTCAGTGCTGTGGCAGCTGGCACAAGACTTGCTTGAAGATCGCAAATATGCCGACTGCCTCGACAAACTGGATGAATTGAAACGCGCCGACCCCGATCATAAACAGCAGCAAGCAGTGCAGATGCGACAGGATGCGCAAAACCGGCTGTACGGCCGTGCCGTCAAACAATTTCAGGCCAATAAGCTGGCCGACAGCGCCAACACCCTTCAGGAATTGCGCCGTCACGCGCCCGATTACCCCGGCCTGGAGCAGTTAGAAACGCAAATCAACCAGGGAATGGCCCTGCAAGCCACGCAAAACCGGCTTAAAAGCCTGTATGAAGAAGCCGTCAAATTTCTGGACGGTCACCAATACCAGCAAGCGCTGGATAAATGGGAAACCATCCAGAGAGAACCGGGCAGCTTTGAATTTCCTGATGACTGGCAGGTGGAAAAACGGGCCAAACAAGGTGTCGCCAGCAATTTATATACCGAAGGATTGGCCGCATTGAGTCAGGGGGATACAAATCGCGTCCTGTCTTTGTGGCAGCAGGTGCGGGAGTATGACCCGGAGTTCCCTGACCGGCAAAATCTGATAGGACAGGTGGCAACGCGGCGGGAAGAACGGCGCAAGAGATGGGCGCTGCTGTGGCGGCTGGGCGGCGGCGCGCTGGCTGTTTTGGCGCTGGCCGCTTTCTTCGCGTTCCGAGGCGGTGGCAGCAGCGATGAAACGCTGTATCTGATGCTGACGCGAACGGCGGCCGCCGTCGCCGTTCTGCCGACAGAAACGCCCCAGCCAACCGAGACGCTAAAACCGACAGCAACGGCCGTCCCCCCCACCGCCACCGACACGCCCACCAGCCAGCCAACGGCAACGGCCGCTCCTACCAATACGCCAACGGCCGTTCCCACCAACACCCCCACCACAGAACCTTCCCCCGCAGCCACGCTTGATGCGCGGGCGCTCGTCCTCGAACCATCCTCCATTTTCACCGGACCAGACGCCGGCTCGGCCAAAGTAGCCATTTTGCACGTTGATGACCGGGTGGACGTGATCGGCCGTTCCAGCAACAGCAACTGGCTCTACGTGCGTACCGGGGATGGCGACCAGGGCTTCGTCTTCAGCGAGCGCGTGCAATGGGAAGGGGACATCGCCGCCCTCCCCGTGAAATTCGGCGCAGCCCCGCCGGCTACAGCGACTTCGCCCCCCATAACCGGCTCCGGCGGCCCACTCACATTCAACTTGTGGGGGCTGTCCGACACCATTCGCTGTGAAGCGCCCGGCTCGGCGGCCTGGTTCCAAACCGTCTTCATGGAAGGAGAAGGCGGCAGCGGAATTTATACCTACTTTTGGGAAGGCGAACCGGTCGGCGGCCCCACCAGCGACAGTATTACTGTCGAACTGCACAGCTTTAGCGCCGCCATTATCGGGACAGGCATGGTCACGGCCAGCGACGGCCAATCCACAACCGCGGGATTGTTCCTCCCCAACCCGGATTGCCCATGATTTTCTGTAATTGGGTAATTGGCAATTAGTTCGTGTCACAAAGTTTGCGCCATACTGCCAGCCTATTTCACGATCTGTTGATTGCCCATAGCACTTTTTTTCATTATAATCTTTTTAATAAAGTTTATTATTGACTGCAAGTTTTTGCTAACCCAAACCCTAATTGTGAGCCTCTGCCACAGTTGAATAGGAGATTGTTATGACCGACTCTCGGCCTAGTTGGATCGGCCGTACTATCGGTAATCGTTACCGGATAGAAGAACGGCTTGGACGTGGCGGCATGTCCTCCGTTTACAAAGCCACAGACCCCAATTTACAGCGCAGTGTCGCCGTAAAAATTATCCATCCGCACCTGTCCGAACACCCGGAATTTGTCAAACGGTTTGTGCAGGAAGCGGCGGCTGTGGCCCAACTGCGCCACCCCAACATCATTCAGGTTCATGACTTCAACAACGAAGGCGACACCTATTACATGATCCTGGAACATGTACCCGGCGAAACATTGGAAGAGAGACTGATATCGCTTAAACAAGCTAATTTGCGCCTGCCTTTGTCAGAAACCATCCACATCCTCGCCAACCTGTGCGACGCCGTAGCTTATGCCCACGAACGCAACATGGTTCACCGCGACCTTAAGCCTTCTAATGTCATCATCAACCTTCTGGGCGAGCCAATCTTGATGGATTTTGGCATCGCTAAGCTGGTCGGCGGCGACCGGGTACATACGGCTACCGGGGCCACCATCGGCACGGCCGCTTACATGGCCCCGGAACAGGTGATGGGCGAAGGCGTTGATCATCGCGCCGATATTTATTCATTGGGCATAATGTTGTTCGAGATGGCCAGCGGGCAGCAGCCGTATCAGGGCAAATCGGCGCTTACAGTGATGATGAAGCACGTCAAAGAACCGATTCCCGACATCCGTATTTTGAACAGCAATGTGCCGGATGTGTTGGTTGGCATTTTGGAAAAGGCGCTGGCTAAAAATGCAGATAACCGTTTTTCCTCGGCGATTGAAATGGGAACGGCTTTACGCATGTTGGGCCAACAGTCCCTGGAATCAACGTCTACTCAAATCTATGTTGAGTCGGAAACGGCCGTTCCCGACTCTCCAACCCCGCCGCAGGCCGAACCCGTTGCGCCCCCAGTTAAACCGGCCGCCGATGAAGAACCGGCGGCCGTCGAAGAAGCGCCGCCGCCGCTCAAAGAGCCTCTCAATCGCCGCCTTCTGGCCGGTATCGTCGTTTTGATTCTAATTTTAGGGGCCGGGGCCGCTTTTTTGTGGCCGCGATTGTTCCCTGCCCTGCCCCCATCAACCGGCATGGTACAAATTCCCGCCGGAACCTACACCGTCGGCCAGGGTAATGGCGGCAGCCATAATGCCCTAGCGCAGTCAGTTGACCTGCTCGCCTACTGGCTCGATGAGCGTGAAGTGACCAACGCTGACTACGCCGAATTTATCAGCGACAAGAATGCCGACACGCCCGCGGGCTGGGCCAATGGCGCGCCACCGACCGGACAGGAATTGTACCCGGTGCAGGGCGTCACCTGGGAAATGGCGCAAGCCTACTGCCGTTGGGCCGACAAACGCCTGCCAACCGAGGCCGAATGGGAAGCAGCCGCCCGTGGCCCCGATGTGCTGCTCTACCCCTGGGGTGATGATCCCCGCCTAGTGAGTCTGCCGGCCGGCGGGAGCTATGCCACCGGAACGATTCCCGCCAACCGCAGCGTGTTTAACGCTTTTGATATGGCCGGGAATGTGTGGGAATGGGTAGACAGCCCTTACACGGCCGTTCCCTCCGGCCAACAAGTATTGCGCGGCGGCGCGTATGACAATCAGCGCGATCTGACCTACCGGCTGGTCGGCGACCCCGACGTGCCCACGATGCGCGTCACCGCCGGGTTCCGCTGCGCCGCCACTGAAGTCGAAATTGTTCCAGCGACCGATGTTTTAGTTGAGGAAGAATTTACTGACCCGGAGAGCGGCTGGAAAACAATGGATGACGGCCGTATCTTCTTCGGCTACCACCAACCCGATTTTTATCATGTGCAAGCCGGCCAGCCGGAAACTTTGTCCACCTCCTTTTTTGGCGGCCAGTTTGATGACATCACCATGGAAGCGTTGGTCTTTGTGGACGCTGTCGATACGGAAGACGGCGATTTCCGTTATGGTCTGATCGTGCGCCAAAATGAGGAGGATTATTACGCTTTCACCATCTCTCCCCGTGCCGAAACCTGGTACGCGCTGCAACATACCGCCGCCGGGCTGGCCGTGCTAGAGCAAGGCGATGCGGCCACCCTGCATGGGTTGGCGGGCGGTATAGACAGGCTGCGCGTAGATGTCAGCGGCGATGAGTTTGCTTTTGCGATTAACGGCCGTCTCGTGACCCAATTCAGCGCTGACGGTACGACTTCCGGCGACATAGGCTTCCTGGTAGAAACATTTGACGAAACCCGCGCCCACGTTCATTACGATCGGCTGATTGTGCGTCCGGCCGTTTATGATCCCACCAGCGCGGCGGTCGCTGCTGTGCCGGCGTCAGAGCCGACGGTCGAATTGGCTGCCGCCCTCCCCACCGCCGAATCCACCCTTAAACCAACGACCGCGTCCACCGAACCGTCCCCGGCGGCCACGCCATTACCTTCCCTGCCCTCTTCCACCAGCATGGTTTGGGTAGATGGCGGCACGTATGATGTGGGTGACAATACGGCCGTTACCATCAACCCGTTTTGGATTGACCAGTACGAAGTCAGCAACGGCCGTTTCACCGATTTTCTCAGCCAATCAGGGCAAGACACCGGTGTTTCAGCCGGGCCAGATAACCACCCGGTTCACGGCGTCACTTGGGAGATGGCTAACGCCTACTGCCAAGGGGCCGGTAAACGCCTGCCCACTGAAGCGGAATGGGTGGCCGCCGCACGCGGCCCGCATGGCTGGTTGTATCCCTGGGGCGATGAGAGAACGGCCGTTTCTCTGCCCGCCAGCGGCACGTACCCCATTGGCAGCATCCCTACCAACCGCAGTTTCTTCGGCGCTTTCGATATGGCCGGTAACGTGTGGGAATGGGTAGGCGACCCGGCGCTGCCGATTCTCGACGGCCAGCGCGTCCTACGCGGCGGGGCCAACAGCTTCCAGCAAGACCTGACCCAACGCCTGCCCGGCGATCCCAATAGCAGCGTCATGACCGCCGACGCCGGTTTTCGCTGCGCCGCCGGGCAGGTCAGCCCGGCCGAAGATACCACCCTGCTGTTAGGCGAAGATTTTGCTGACATCGCCAGCGGCTGGTGGCAAGCCCGCACGCCGGTAGACGCCTACTTCTACGGCTATCATCCTAGTGACTTCTATCATGTCCAGGTCAGCGCGCCCGATGACTGCCTGTCCATCAACCACGACACCATCATGGACAACTTCATGGCCGAGGTACAGATTTTCATCGCCAGCACGGAGACGGAAGCCGGTAATTTCCGCTATGGGCTGATTTTGCGCCAGTCAGACAATCAGTTTTACGCTTTTGTCGTTTCGCCCCGTGAACAAACCTGGCACATTTTCAAGGGGCTGGACGATGGTCTGAGTCTCCTGGCAGAAGGCAGCGCCTTCCTTCGCGGCAAAGCCGTAGAAACGCGCGATCGTCTTTTTGTCATCGCCAACGGGCCGGAGATGACTTTCTTCGTTAATGGTTCTCTGGTCAGCCGGGTGGTGGATGCGGATTATGAAAACGGCCGTCTCGGTTTTATCGTAGACACCCTGGACGAGACGTATGCTCATATTCACTTTGACTCGGTACGCGCCTGGGCATTGCCGGATGGTTTGGCGGTGGCGGATGGTGGAGAGGAAACGGCCGTGCAAGCCACCGATCATCCCATCTGCCGCTGCTCTGTCGTCGCCGGAGACACCCTCGTCAGCTTCATCAGCCACACCGTCGCCGAAGGCGAATCAATCACATCCATCACACAGCAATACAACGTGACCGAAGAGGCCATCATGGGCGCCAACGGCAAAACACTCACAGACCCCAACCTGATTCGCCCCGGTCAAATCATCATCATCCCTCAATCATAGGGTAATAGGAAGCGACTAAAGTGACTAAAGTGACTAAAGTTGGAAGTGGCAAGTCTCCCCACTTCCAACTTTAGTCACTTCGCACTTTAGTCACTTCCCACTCTGCCCACTCTGCCCACCGTCCGGCGCGCCATTCCGCTGTTTTTCCAGCCGCCGCTCCAGGACGCCCACCCTTTTGGACAGGTTTCGGATAAGCTGCAAAATTTGACCGATGGCTTGTTCGGCCGTTAAATTGCCCCTGCGCCAGCGCTTCATAATTTCATCATAACTATAACTACCCATGATATTCCTCCATCCAGCCCAAACTAAACCCAGGCTAAACACCTGAGGGAAACGGCCGTAACTCAATTTTAGTAACAACAGTTGAAAGGCAAGCTCCCCTGTGGCTTGAACATGTACCCGCTCTTAAATTGCCTTCAGTGCCGATGACATTTTACACGGTATCATTGTATTTGTCAATAGGAATTTTGCGAGGAAATCAGAATTGAACGATTGCAAAACCAAGTTCGCTCCGCCGCTTAAACACGGCTAATCATCGCTATCAATTTGATATTCAAATCCGACTCGTTCCGCCACCAGGTTCAGATACTTTGACGTCGCCCGGCTGGGAGCGTAAATACCCCGCTCCCATTCGCTAATCGTTTGCTGGCGCACCCCCAACTCATCGGCCAGCCCTCCCTGCGACAGCCCCAGGTGCCGCCTTAACCCTTTGACCAAATCGCCATTCCATAACACCGTATCCCCTACTTGCTCCACGTGATAGGTCAGTGTCGGTTTGGCAAATGTCACTCGTTCGGCGGCCAGATCCAAAGCGACAACATGATACCCGGCCCCCATCCAGGCCATCGCCTGCACCCCACCCCGGCCGCGGTTGCCCCACCAACCCCGCTGTCGCCGCGCCGATGCCGGCAGTTTCGCATTCAGTAATTCCTCAATCTCGACAAACGTCAGCACAATCTCTTCCTGGCCGAACTGCCGCAGATGCTCATATAAAGCATGGTACTTCGATCCTTCTTTCATAATGTCCAGATTATAACATCCCCGCCAAGAACTTAATACAAAGCTTTGTTATGGAAAGTATGACATTCCTCATGGGGTATGTATTACAAAATGATTATGACAAGCGCTCTTGTGACTGTTATAATATCGTTGCTATATTAACCACTGCTGGTTTAAGCCAGCGCTCCAGTTGGGATGTAAGCCACACACAACACTGCTTACACTGAGAAAAAGAAAACATAATGTCCAAAAACGAGTCGCTTATCCACCCCGATGATTTTCCCGAAATGATTTTTATTCCTGCCGAGCCGTTTTGGATGGGCAGCGAGGTAAATGATTTAGCGGCTCATGACAATGAAAAGCCCCGGCATGAAGTTATGTTGGAGGATTTCAAGATCGGCCGGTGTCCGGTCACAAATGCCCAGTATGCCGCGTTTATTGGAGTAACAAGGTATCCTTCACCCTGGGACGACAAACTCCCCCCTGCACATCTGATGGATCATCCTGTGGTCAATGTGTCATACATTGAGGCAAAGGTATATTGCCATTGGTTGAGCCAAGCAACTGGCAAACTGTTTCGACTGCCAACGGAATACGAATGGGAAAAAGCAGCGCGCGGTGCAAAGCCAAATGCTCGGCGATATACGTGGGATACAGGTGAGGCGGGGAATCGGTGTAATACAAAGGAAACGGGAATCGGCGGCACAACGCCAGTTACAAAATACGAAAATGTCAGCGCCAGCCCTTATGGTATAGCTGATATGCTGGGAAATGTATGGGAGTGGACGGAAAGTTGGTATGGTCGTTATAACACTTCCGATCATGATAGCGTCAATTACGGCCGTACCTACAAAGTCGTGCGCGGTGGTTCCTGGAACAACCCGCTCCAACGGGCTAGAATTTCTTGTCGCGGTCGTTATAAACCAGGGGTGAAACGGCCGTATCTGGGTTTCCGCGTCGCTACGGAAGTAGTTACCCAATACGACAATCCAAACTATTTAGCCAACAAAGTATTTCCTACGATCAAGGAATATTTTAACAAGGAAGAAATACAGGATTTGAGTTTTCATCTGGGTGTCGAATACGAAGACTTGCCGGCTCATACGCGCACTTCGCTATCAAGGGAATTAATTCGTGCCTGCGACCGGCTTGGAATTATTGACAATCTAATAAAGCTCTGTCAGGAAAAACGCCCAAATATTGAATGGTGAACGAGGAGGAGATAGATGACTGATAACGCCCCTGCCCCACAATCCAAAAACATACCCCAAACAAAAAGGGTGAACTCGAAACTTGAATATCCATATCGCTTTCCAGCAGGTAACAAAATTGCCAACCGATACGAGATCATTGAGCCTTTAGGCGTGGGCGGTTTTTCTGAAGTTTATAAATGTGTTGACCAAAAATTAAAACGAATCGTCGCCGTTAAAGTCCTCAAAGAAAAAGAGGCCACAGTCAAAGAGGCTGAAACTGCCGCTCGACTAATACACCCACACATCGTACAGATTTTTGATACGGCCAATCTAAAAGACGGCACTCCTATTATTGTTTTCCGATTTGTGGATGGGGAAACATTAGAAGATCGGCTTAATAACTCTGAATACCGCCGCCTTCCGCTGGATAAGAATTCCTTGACTATCATTCGTCATGTGGCTGAAGCTTTAGATTACGCGCATGGGTTAAACATCGTTCATCGGGACGTCAAGCCAAGCAACATCATTATCAATAAACAAGACCACGTAAATGGCGAAGAACAAGGATACCTAACCGATTTTGGGTTAGCCGAAGTAAAGGGATCTCTCGAAGCAGATTCAATGCTTAGCACAGAATTTACGCAGCGGTTTAGCGGCACCATCCCCTATATGGCTCCAGAACAAATCAACGAAGGCGAAACGGGAAGCCCACAAACTGATTTGTACTCATTAGGGGTTGTGGTGTATGAAATGCTGACTGGTCGTTTGCCTTATCAAGGTCGAGACGCTCAACTAATCGTACAAATTGCCAGAAGCCATCCCTTACCGCCCAAAATGACCAATCCAGATATTCCAGCAGGCGTAGAAAACGTACTTTTGCAAGTGCTCAACAAAAACCCCAACGAACGGTATGACAACTGTTTGGCCTTCGTCGAAGCATTGGAAACGGCCGCTCAAGCTTACGTAGATGCAAGAGAGAAATATGACCAAGCAATGAAATTGGCTCAAAATAAAAAATGGCGAGACGCCCTCGCAGCCTTTGAATCGCTGCAATATAGCTCGCCTGATTTTAAAGACGTCCCTCATCAACTAAAACAAGCCAAACACCAGGTACAGCTGCTTAAATTGTATGAGCAAGCGGAAGCATTATTGCGAGAAAAGAAATACCAGGAAACACTAGATAAACTCCAGACCTTAAAGGACATGGAGTCTGAATATGATATTGACGAACTGCGTACACAAGCCGAAAAGGGGCGCGCTGCAGAAAAGCAAGAAAGCCTTGCCCAACAATACGAACGAGCCAAAGTCGCCTTTGCCCAAAAGGATTATGACTCAGTTGTAGCCATTATGTCGGCGATCCGAGAGCAGTCGCCTGGCTATCCCGACAAGGATGGCATTGAGGCTCCAGCGCGCGAACATGTCGAATACCAACGCGAATTACTGAAAAAATATAATCAGGCCGTCGAATATCAAGAACGACAAGAATGGGAGCAAGCTTTAACTGCTTTCCAGGCAATTAAAAACAAAGAACCAAATTACAAAAGAGACGATATTGACTCACGACTGGCAACAGTGAAACATTTACATCGTCTATCCAATTTATTACAAGAGGCAGCTGATTTATTCGAGAAAACAGAATTGACAGCCTCTATTGATAAGTTGGACGAGCTAAAACGCATTGATGCCGAATACAAACAAAGCAACATTGACCGTTTACGCCGTGATGCAACTGATCGTTTACACCAAGAAGGCATTCGACAGCTTGAACAAAATAAGTTTGAGGCCTGTCTGGAAACCTTAACCGACCTTAAACAACGGTCATCCGAGTATGCTGATTTGGAAGATCTGGAAAACCAGGCAAAAGAGGGTATCCGCAAACGTGGTCTGCAAAAAACATTAGATACACTATACGCGGAAACCAAAACGAAGTTAAGCCAAAAGGCGCATTTGGAGGCTTTGCAAATTTGGGCACAATTGCAACAAGAAAAAGAAACCCTCGATTACGACGATCCAATTGATGTCGTAGGTCGCGCGAAAGATGGGCTTTATATGGAATCTGTGGATGCTTTGGCAGAGGGAGATGCGTCGCAAGCGCTAAAATTGTGGCAACAATTACAAGAATTTGACCCCCAATACAATGATTACAAAAATGTGGAAGAACGGGCACAAAAAAAGATTAAGCGCCAAGAAGCCCTGATTTATTGGGGCGTTCGCGTCGGGGCAGGCGTCGTGGCGCTGGTCTTGATCTTCTTCCTAGGTAGGGCGATTTTCAGCGGTATTGGCGGCGGTGGTGATGGAACGCCAACACTCAACTCAACGCAAATGACACAAACGGCCGTCGTCATCGCCCAACTCTCGGCCACCCCCGCCAAAACCCCAACCCCCACCAACACCAACACACCCAGCCCCACAACCGCGCCCACTGCTACCCCTACCCCCACCAACACGTCCGAACCATCGGCCACGCCCACCAAGAAGCCCACCAATACGCCAGCCCCAAGCAGCACGCCTGAACCCTAATTAACGGCCGTTGCCAAATACTCCTCCAGCATCTACAGCACCCCGGATCAAACTTCTACAGAATTAACCTACATCGATTCCGGCGAAGAAGTAACCGTTCTGGGCCGCTCGGCCAACAAATCCTGGCTTTACGTCCATAATTCAGAAGGCGTTAAAGGTTATGCGGCCGTCAGCCGCTTCAATTATGATTTTGAACTCGACCCCCTGCCAGTCGTCACCCCAGACTCCACCTACACGCCGCCGACCGTCACACCCTCTCCCAGAGAAACAGTCGCCGTATTAACCCTCGACATCTGGCCCATCGGCGACGGCCGTTGCGAAGCCAACACCTGGTTCCAAACCATCTTCATGGAAGGACAGGGCGGCAACGGCGTCTACACCTACTTCTGGGAAGGCCAACAAATAGCCGGGCCAGTCGCCGGCAGCGCTACTTTTGAGATTAGCCATGCCAATGGCGGCGCCAGCGGCACTGGCCGGGTACAATCAGGGGATGGACAAGCCACCGAGACTATCCTCTTCGTCAGCCCACCTGCCTGCGCCAACTAATGTCCGTAACCCGAAGTCTGTATACCGTTATCCGACGGATTTTCCAGAGGTAGAACGGTTAGAACACAATTACCAATTACCAATTACCCTCCAAAACGGCCGTACCCCCTCCGGTACGGCCGTTTTCATTTCAACAACCAATCACTACCGAACCACAATCGGCAGGAACACCTCAAAGAACGAGCTGTTCAACAAACTGAAGTCCGTGAAATGGTCAATCTGCATCGTTACCAGATTCTCATCCGCATCCACCACATAACTTTCAGGAATCGTCCAGCTTTGCGTCGTCGTACTGTAGTAAGCCGGTTTCAGATACCGTTCCCGTAAACCCAGTCGCGCCAACTCCGCCTCGTCATAGCTGAAACGGACAAACACATTCTGGTTGAAGTTTTGGGTGATGGGCGTTCCCGTTTCATCAGTGGCGATGAAGGCGTAGCCATACTTGTACAACCGGGCGTGATGCTGGTTGGGGAACGTGGCAATCGGCGTGATGTGCAGGGTGACTGTGCCAGTGACCGGCATCGCCCCGGCCGGGATGTAGATTTGTGTGCCGTCGGCCAGCGCCAGTTCCATCGGCTCGGCGGCGTCAAAACTGACCACAACCGGCCCCGGTTTGGCGTGCGGCCCGGTCAAAACCAGGTCGAGCGTCTCATTGCCGCTGCCCATCGCCACTGTCTCACGGGTGGCGTAAAAGCTGCTGCCCGTCTCCAGCACCGCGCCGATATACCAGGTGGTGTTGCTGATCAGGTTGAGCGTGTAAGTATCGCCCAACGGCACAACGGTTTTCGTCGCCGCGCCATCGGCCGAAAAGGCCCAGATGTGGACACGGCCGTCTACCAGCGGCGCCGTCGTAGAGATACTGGTCGTCCCCGTCAGCGTCACATCCGATTCGCGGAACTGCAAATCCACATTGGACGCCGCGCCATTGCGGGGAACAACGGCCGTTAACGCCACCGGATTGAGCCAGTTTTGATCAGAATCGTAAGCGGCGCGCACCAGGTAACGGCCGTGCGGCACAGGCAGACGGTACACACCGTTCTCATCCGTTTCCGCCCGCAGCGTCACCTGGCCGATGATGTCGCCGATGCCATCGGCGGCTACGATGGCCCCGGCTAACGGCGAGCTATCAGGAGCAGTCACCGTGCCCGTAATCCAGCCGTCCCGGTGCAAGACCGGCAGCTTCGTCCCCAACGTTTGCCCGCTTTGCAGGGGAACGACTTTCTGGTGATCAATCGCCACATAGCAGGAAGCGGGATCCACGCCGTACCCCAACGCCCACAATCCGGCGGAGAGGTTGAGCTGGGCCACACCATTGGCCGGGTTGATGTCATCGCTGACGCTGGCAAAGGGGTTGTAAGCAAAGGCACGGCCGTTCACCCCCGTCACCGGCGCATCGGCCCGCGGGTCATACAAAGCGCCCAGCAGCGTCGCATCCTGCGGCAGCAGGGTGAAAGTCTCAGTCACCGTTTCGCCGCCGGCAACCGTGACCGGCTGGGGATTTCCGGCCAGCCAATCGGCGTCAGGCGACAGGTGGACGCGCACCTGGAAACTGCCGTCCGGCAGGAAGAGGGTAAAACTGCCGCCGGTAATGGGCGCGCCTTTGACGGGGCCATCGGCGTTGCTGGCCGACGCCCAGCCGCGCACGTTGACCAGATGCCCATTCGCATCAACCAACTGGCCCTCCACCGTGTTATCGGCGGCCGTCAGGGTGAAATCTGTGCCGGTGATTGTTTGGCCGCTGGCAATGGTGACAGAGACGGCCGTGCCCGCATAAACATACGGTAGTTCCGGCGGTACGTGCGGCTTCACTAACCATTCCCCGGCCATCACGGCCAGGGCATAACTGCCATCCGGGCTCGTCCAGGTTTGCGCGCCTTGATGCTCTTGCGTCCAGCCAACCACCTGCACGCCTTCCACCTCATCCCCAGCCTCGTCCAGTACCTGCCCGCTGATAGCCGCGTCGCGCATGACCAGATCAATCAACCCCAAATCCAGCGTACCGCTGATGGGCGACTGGATGGTTCGCGGCGGCGGCCCGGCATAATTCGGGTCTTGCGGGTGAATCAGCAGTTTGTACGCCCCGTGCGGCACGGTCAGCGTGAAAACGCCGCTGTTCACGTCCGCCAGCGTAGATTGGCCGATCCCTGCGCTGGAGCGCAGACTGACAGCGACGGTCATCGGCGTTGTGGGCAGGTTGATTTGGCCGATGACGGTGGAATCGGCCGTCAACACCGTGAAGTTGATGGTTTTCGATTCGGGAACGAGGTTCTTGTCAAACTGCACCCACTGCGGCGGTTGGTTATTCACCCAATCCGCCGGATTAGATGAATCCGTATGGCGCACCGTCACCGCCCAGACGCCGCCGCTGAGCCGCAGCAGATAAGCGCCATCCGCTTGCGTCATCGTGGTGCGATGGCCTGGCTCATCCAGCCGATTGGCGACAACGAGCGCATTTTCTACAGGAATGCCGGTATTCGTCTCCACCAACCCGGAGAGGGTTTTGGGGGCGCTGCGCAGTTTGATAATGCCCATATCGGTGAAATCGGGCGGCACGGTGAAGGTGAGAATCTGGGAAGCAATCAAACCGGAAGCGTTCCAGGGCGGTTCGGCCAATAACAGGTAGGTATCGGCAGGCAAATCGCCAATGGCAAAGTAGCCGCTGCCGTTAGTCTCATCCTGCCGGTAGGTGAGCGTGGTCAAGCCAAAAACGTGGGTTTTCGCATGGGGCACAGGCACGTTGCTGGGATCGGCTACAATCCCGGCGACTTGGGCCGCCTGCAAGGTCAAGTCCACACTCTGGCTGACGCCGGCGGTGACGGTGATGGGTTGGCGCGGGGAGCGCCAGTAGGGGTCGTTGGCGATGGGGAAGGCCTGGATGCCGTAGGTTCCGGTGAGTAATCCGCCCAGTTCGATGCTGCCGCTAACGGCCGTACTCGATTGAATCGGATAACCTGACTTAAACAGCACCACCTGCGCCGTCGTCGGCGTCGTCCCATCCGGGGCAAAGACCGTGCCGGTCAGCGTGGGATTGGTCAAGGCCAACGTACCCACGTCCTCTGGGCCGCCAGTCATCAGCAGGGAATAGGGCAAGGAGGGCGTGAAGCCGCTGCCAGGCGCCTGCGCTTGCAAGATGTAATTGCCATTGGGCACAGGGCCGAGATTAAAATTGCCAGACCCATCAACCTGAGCCGCGCCAAAGGTTTCGTTGGGCGGTGAAATCAGGTAAACATAAGTATTGGCGGGGGGGACGTTGCCGTCGGTATCGGTGACAACGCCGGTGATGAGGTTGGCATTGGGGCCGCTGGGTTCGGCCTGGGTCACGGCCGTAAAAGCCATCACCCCTATCAATAAAGCTGCGAACACAACCAGCGCCAGCCAGGGCCAGCGCCGCTTCCGATAAAGGGGTTCTTGGTACATACAGTATCCTCCTATCCAGATACTCAATCAATTGTGAATTGTCAATTATCAATTGTCAATAGTCAATTGTTAATGAAGAAGATGCTTTAACTTCACGATGACCAGTAAAAAGCAATCGGCTAGCAAGAAGTCGGTCGGAATACAGATCGCTGATTGACAATTGACGATTAGCGACAAAAAATTGCCGCTCTATTGGCGCTGCCCGCGCCTAAAGCTTACCACGCGCAGTATAGGCACTTTAGCCGGTGGCTGTTAGGGGAATACTGCCAAATTGTAAAGGATTTGTAAATTGGAGGTGGAGATTAGGCCCTCTTAGATTCAGTTGATCAAGATTTCCGCCCGGAATGACACGAGAAATAAATTCTTAATGTAGCCGTTCACTCCCACTTTTCAGACTCTTTGGGCACGTTCGTTTATAACTTTGGCGTTTGAAAAATTGTAACCAGGTAATTGGTAACTGGTAATTACCCAATTACTCAATTACCAATTACCAGCAAACTGCAAAGTTAATTTTGAACGAACCCTTTGTATAGGGTTATACACTTTCCGAATAAATTCGCGGCAACAGTTGCGAAACCGGCCTTCGCAGGCTGAAATTCAGTCGGCGAAAGCCAACTTTGCAGACGTAGACCCGGTTTTTAATCACCATTGATTTATCAACTTTTCATTTATCCAGGTTCAGGTACACTTTCCTCATGACCCTGCCATTAACCCTCCCCCTCGATTCAGACCAGGCCACCCTGGCCCTTACCGGCGGCAAAGGAGCCAATTTGGCCCGGCTGGCCCGCGCCGGCCTGCTCGTTCCCGGCGGCTTCCTCATCACCACCCACGCCTACCGCGCCTTCGGCCAGGCCAATAACCTGCCCCCCTTCATCCGCCAGACCCTCAACGCCATCCAACCCAACGACCCGGCCGCGCTGCAAGAAGCCTCCGCCGCTATCCGTGTCCGTTTTGCCTCCGGAACCATCCCCACAAACCTGCAAACCACCATCATTTCTGCCTACCAACACCTTCGACTCGCCGCTCCCCCGACCCCTGTCGCCGTCCGCTCCTCGGCCACGGCCGAAGATTTACCCGACATGTCCTTTGCCGGGCAGCAAGACACGTTTCTCAACATCATCGGCGAGGAGGCGCTGCTCAAAGCGGTGATAGATTGCTGGAGCAGTTTGTGGACGGCGCGGGCCATCGGCTACCGGGCGCGCAACGCCATCCCCAACGACGATGTAGCTCTGGCCGTCGTCGTGCAAACGATGATTCCCAGCGAGGCTTCGGGCGTCTTATTTACTGCCAATCCGCTTAACGGCAAACGCACCGAGATGGTGATTGACGCCACGCTGGGACTGGGTGAAGCGTTGGTTTCTGGCCTGGTGGAGCCGGATCAATACCTCATTGCCGCTGACGGAACCATCCTGCAAAAAACATTGGGCGCAAAGGAGACAGTGATTCGCGGGCAGCGTGGCGGCGGCGTGGTAACGGAGCAAATCCAGGCGGCTGACCAACAGGCGATTGGGGATGCGGTTATTGATGTATTGGTTAAGTTGGGACAGCAGGTGGCGGATTTGTTTGGCGCGCCGCAGGATATTGAATGGGGCTGGGCCGATGGCAAATTATACCTCCTCCAGTCTCGCCCCATCACCAGTCTTTTCCCCATTCCCGAATGGGCCGAACGCGCCCCCCAATTGCAGGTGCTCTTCTCCTTCGCATCCGTCCAGGGTATGCTCGACCCCATCACCCCGCTGGGGCAAGACACGCTGCAAGGGATGTTGGCCGGGTTGGGGCAACTGTTCCACATGCCCCGCACCCGTCACAATCAGACGGCCGTCCTCCCCGCTGCAGAACGACTCTGGATCAACATCACCCCGCTGGTACGCCATCCCATCGGTCGCAAAATAGAGATGAAAGGCTTGCAGTTCATTGACCCAACGGCAAATCAGGCGCTCCACTCCCTACAAGATGACTCCCGACTGCAACCAAGCAAAGGGTGGTTCCGCCTCCGCACTTTCTGGCGCGTAGGGATATTCTTCCTGCCCACCCTCGTCCGTCTTCTGCGCACCCTGCGCCATCCCGACCGGGAGCGCCAACGGTTTCAGGAAGCAATGGCCCGCATTGAACAGCAGTACGCCCGGCAGTTCGACACGGCCGTTACCCTCAGCGAGCAGTTGGCCGTGTTTGAGTCGTTTCTGCGCGATGGCTTCGCTGCCGTCCTCAGCCGTTTTCTGCCCGTCATCGCCGGCGGCATGTCCTCCCTCAACCTCACCATCAAGCTAACTACCGCCATCCGCGAGCAAGGCTTTGACCCGCTCACCCTCACGCGCGGCCTGCCCCACAATGTCACCACGGAGATGGACTTGACGCTGTGGCAAACGGCGCAGGCCATCCGCGCTGACGAGGCCACCCGCCGCCATATCCACGAAGGCGACCCGGACGAATTGGCCCAGGCGTATCTGGCTGGAACCCTGCCTACCGCCGCACAAACGGCCGTCGCCCATTTCCTCGACCGCTACGGGATGCGCGGGCTGGGGGAGATTGACCTGGGACGCCCCCGCTGGCGCGACAATCCCGCCCCCATCTTCCGCACCCTGCAAAGCTACCTAGACATCACCGACCCGGAGAAAGCGCCGGACGCCGTCTTTGCCCGCGGAGCCGCCGAAGTGTAAACTGCCGTCGCCGCCATGACCGCCGCTCTCCGAAAAAGCAAGCACGGCCGTCTCAAAGCTACACTGCTCCCCATCGCCGTCCGCCGCCTGCGCGCCCTGGCCGGACTGCGCGAAAGCCCCAAATTCCTCATGATCCGGCTGATGGGACACATTCGCCGCGCCCTCCTTGCCGCCGCTAAGGACCTGACCACCCAGGGCATCCTCGCCCACCCCGACGATATTAGTTTCCTCCGCCTGGATGAACTGCACGCTATCGCCGCCGGAGAAACCGGCGACTGGCAAAGCCGCATCCAACAACGCCAACAAATTTACGCCCGCGAGAAACAGCGGCGGCAAATCCCGCACTTGTTCTTGAGCGATGGCGCGGCGTTTTACGAAGGCGCGGCCGTTTCCGGAGATGGCGATCTGAACGGAACCCCCGTCTCCCCCGGCGTCGTCGAAGGCGTTGTCCACATCGTACTCGACCCGCACGGGGCGCAGTTAGCGCCCGGCGAAATCCTCGTCTGCCCCGGCACCGATCCGGCCTGGACGCCGCTCTTTCTGGCGGCGGGCGGCCTTATTACCGAAGTGGGCGGGCTGATGACGCACGGTTCGGTGGTGGCGCGGGAGTATGGCATTCCGGCCGTCGTCGGCGTGCATCAGGCCACCAACCGCCTGCAAACCGGCCAGCGCATCCGTCTGGACGGCAGCAACGGGCAAATTACACTCATGTAAAACGATTGGGCAAATTGGCAAATCCTCCTACAGTTTTACGTTTCACGGTTTACGTGCTATAAATTTCTCTAAACGCTCAATTCGGAGGCTTCTATGCTCACCCAACTCATCAGCCGCGTACGCCGCAATCATGGACTGGAACATGCCACCATTCATATGCTCAGCGCCAAACACAAAGGATTCAGCGCTCAGGGCCATTCAGACCATCGCGGCTTTCACTTGAATGTGTACGGCGATATCACTGAACAAGATGTGGTAAATGCCGTTGAGGAGGCGCACCGGCGGATGACAGCGGGCGAGCATCACCTGGCCGTCCATCCGAATTGTGGCACGGTTTTGTTAACAACGGCAACCATGGCCGCTTTGGCGGCTCAGGCCAGTTTTGGCCTGGAGCAAAAACGACAACATCGCTCCAAAATGGATTGGGCTGTTTTGGTCAGTGGACTACCAGGGGCGATTCTAGCCGTCATTGTGGCGCTGATCATGTCACGGCCGTTAGGCATCCACCTGCAAGCCAAATACACCACCGAGGGCGATTTGGGCAGCCTGCAAATCAAATCCATCCGCCGCATTTCCCCCTCGCTCGTGACGCGCCTCTTCCAACTGCTGCTCACAGGGGGAAACAAACGATTAAAAGCACACGCCTACAAAATTGAAACAATTGGCTAAGGCCATTGGGGGCAAGAATTTATGAATTGGCAATCAATCACGGCCGTCCTCACCGTCCCATCCACCGAAAATTTGTGGCAGCTACGCGGCGATTTGCGCGCTGCCGGAACGCCTGCCGACTCACCATTATGGGAGATTTTGCGCCAGTTTCACGACTTCCTCGCCCATCTCGCCGCCGGCGCCGAGGCGCATCAATACAGCCAACTCGCCTCGCTGATGGACATTGGCGCGGTAGGCGGCGTCGCCCTGGAGAATTTGCTCCAATCCAACTCCTCCGAAGAGCTTTGGCAAAAGTTCCTGGCTGGCAGCATCAGTGAAGGGTTGATGGTGCTGGCGTCCCGCCAATACGTCAAAGCGTTTAAAACGGAAATGGGCACAGTTTACCAAACGGCCGTCTGGTTCCTTTACGATGCCCTCTGGCAGCTTTCGGCTCAAACCCAACCCGAGCTGTCCCCCGCCGCCCGCCGCCAACACCTTGATTTTTTGATGGCCCCCATCCACGACAACGCCACGCCGGAAACCGTCAAAATCGCCCTTATTGGTCGGCTCTTCCAAATACTTTTGCTAACCCATCTTGCGGCAAGCCGTAAACCGTGAACCGTAAGCCGTGAACCGTAATCGGAATACGAAACACGGAATACGGAATACGGAACACGGAATACGGAACACCGCCCATGAAACTTTTCGACGAACCCACCCTGCGCAAACTGGAACAACTGACCCTCGTCGCCGAGAAGGTGCGCGTGGGCGTGATGAAGGGCGACCGGCGCAGCCGTAAGCGGGGGACTTCGATTGAATTTGCCGATTATCGCAACTACACCAAAGGGGATGATTTGCGGCGGCTTGATTGGAATGTATATGCCCGGTTAGAACGGCCGTTTATCAAGCTGCTAGAAGAGGAAGAAGACCTGGCCGTCCATCTGCTGGTAGACGCCAGCGCCAGCATGAATTGGCCGGATGGTGACAGTGATCAGTCAACGAACAAATTGGGGTATGCGCTGCGGTTGGCGGGGGCGCTGGGGCATATCAGCCTGACAGGTGGGGATTTGCTCACCGTAACGCTGCTGCGCAGCGGCGGCGACCGGCATTGGGGGCCGCACCGGAACCAGCAAAACTCGCTGCGCCTCCTGCAATTTCTGGAAACGGCCGTCCCCGGCGGCGTCACCGATTTGAACCTATCGCTGCGGAACTATGCTTTGTACGGCCGTCGTCCCGGTCTGCTCCTTCTCATCAGCGATTTACTCTCCCCCAACGGCTACCAGGAGGGCCTCAACGCCCTGCAAGCGCGCGGCTACGAAGTCGGCCTCATCCACCTGCTCAGCCCCGACGAAGTAGACCCGCCCGTCAGCGGCGATCTGAAGCTGGTGGACGTGGAAACGGGCCAGGACGCCGAAATCACCCTTGACCCAACGACACTGGGCCAATACCGCGAACGCCTGCACGCCTGGCAAACGGAAATCGCCGCCGCCTGCGCCGGGCGCGGCGTCCATTACATCCCCATCGTCACCAACCAGCCCTGGGAGCGGCTGGTCATGCAAACACTGCGCGTCAAGGGTGTGGTAAAATAAGCAGGCAATGATGATCCTGCCCCCAAAGACGGCCGTTACCGACATCGTGTCCCATAGTTATCGTTTGGGCCAGCAAATTCTGGCGGCGCGCGCAACACAACGACGAAAACAACACGGCCAGTTTCTTACACCGCCGCCTGTTGCCCGGTACATGGCGCAAAATTTAGCGGCGCTGCCGGAAAACGGCCGTATCCTTGACCCCGGCATCGGCTCAAGCGTATTGGCCTGCGCCTGCATCGAGCAAGCCGTCCAGATTGGGTATCCGACAAAATTCACTGTGGAAGGATACGAACTAGACGCCGAACTTCTGGCCGTTGCTCAAGAATCATTAGATATCGCCGCCGCCCATGCTGCAGAACACGGTCTTGACGTGCAAATCCGCCTGCACCAGGCCGACTTCATTCTGGCGCATACCGCCACCTGGCAGCCAACGCTGTTCCCATATGGCGATAATTTCCCATCCATCCCCCAAACATACAACGCCATCATCGCCAATCCGCCCTACTTCAAACTTCCCAGCCATGATCCCCGTGCGCAAGCCGCAACCGGAAAACTAGCCGGTCATACCAACATATACACCCTATTCATGGCGCTGGCGGCCAATTTACTAACAGAAACCGGACAAGCCTGCTTCATCGTGCCCCGGAGCTTCTGCTCTGGCGCTTATTTCGCCCGCTTTCGACAGGCATTCATCGCCCAAGTCATTCCCACCCACGTCCATTTACTCACCTCCAGGAAAGACACGTTCAAAACGGATGATGTATTGCAGGAAAACATCATCCTCACCTTTCGACCCCGTTTATCAACCGACGCGACCCCGCAGACAATACACATTTCCGCTACCCAAAATGGGGAAATGCTCAGTGGGCACGTTCTCTCCCGTCCTGTTCCGTTTGCCCGTTTTTTGGGGCGATGGCAGGGACGCATCTATTTTCGTTTACCTGTCAGCGAGCTAGACGAACAAATCATCGCCACAATCGAATCCTGGACGGGATCACTGGCGGCATATGGGACGGCCGTATCCACCGGGCCAGTCGTTGCCTTCCGAGCGCAGCCCTGGTTAACAGAGGCAGCATCTGTACCTCGTGGTGAAGGAGTCCCCTTGTTTTGGATGCAAAACGTTGCCACACAATCAATTACCTGGCCGGTGCAGCATAAACAAAAACCCCAGGCGATCCTCATCCGTGATGAGTCCCAATCCTTACTCGTATCAACGGCTAACTTTGTGTTAATACGCCGATTCAGCGCCAAAGAGGAGCGCCGCCGCCTGACGGCCGCGCCATTCCTGCAATCGAACTACCCTTACGACCAGATAGGAATAGAAAACCATCTCAACTACATCTATCGCCAGTCCGGGGAAATGACAGAAACAGAAACAGTGGGCCTATCCGCTCTTCTCAACAGCGCCCTCATAGATCGTTATTTTCGGATCAGCAGCGGCAATACACAGGTCAACGCCCTGATTGACTGACAAATCTTATTTAACACAAAGGTGGTGTCCCCTCGTTTTGAGATAAACTTGTGAGTAACCAACAACACAAGTCAAAACAAAGGAGACACCATGTACAATCATAACACGCTCTTTTACAATATCGTGAG